>JAHRWB010000115.1 GCA_019090385.1 Pseudomonadales bacterium
ACAATTTTTCAACAAAAATTTAGTAACTACACTATTGCAATTGATAACGCTTATCATTTAGTATGTTTGCAACACTAAATAACTGCGACTCCACGATATGTATATATGTATTTGTAAAGCAGTAACCGATAGACAGCTGAAGTCAGCCATCGAAAATGGCACGACCGACCTAAAATCGCTGTGTAAAAATCTGGGGTTGGGCACTGGCTGCGGCCGCTGTCTGGAACAAACAAAAACTATTATTAAAGCGCATAATCCTATGCGATCAGGGCACGCCGGCACCATTTAGGTACACTGTCCCCAAATATCAAACTATTTCAGTTGCACATGATAGGTACAACGCCGCCCACCTTCGAATAAATACTCGCTGCGCTCGATATTTACCAAGTTGCCTATGCACGCGCGAAACAGTTTCAACTCATTTTCACAAAAACCGACACAAACCTTGGCTGCAGTACAAACAGGGCAGTGATTTTCAATCAACAACCACTCTCCATCGCCTAGTTTTTCGAGACTGGACATATAACCTTCATTGATTCTGATTTTTATCAGCGCTTGTAATTTGCTCTCCACATCATCAAGTTCAGATAATTGAGCCAGGTAATGCGACAATGTTTTTTGATAGCTATGCTCCAAGACACTGTCCAAAGCAGGCTCACCCAGTTGTATACAAACAGATTCAATAAGCTCAACCAATGCACTTGCATGCCCATCAGGAAAACTGGCATGACCTTCTGCGCTTAGTTGCCACATTTGGGCAGGTCGGCCAACACCCTGGGTTTGAAAGTAGTGCTTTACCAGTTTCTGGTTCTCTAACAGGTGTAAGTGCTGACGCACCCCTGGCACGGTCATGTTCATTGCCTGTGCCAGCCATTTGGTACTTTGGACACCGTCATTCTTCAGCGTCAGTAAAATCTCCCTGGCAGAACCACGATCAGTCTGTTGTCCATCACTCGCTATCAACATTTCCTACTCATTTTGGCAACGGTAATAATCATTCTACTATAACATTTAAGCTTGCTTTATGTCGGTCCAAGCCAGGTATCTGTCAAACAGCCTCACAATTATTTTAATAACGATGCGGATACTGCATAGGCATTTGCATCCACCAAGTTTGAATTCCGCATTTTAAGTGCAATGACCCTTTCAGCGCCGGGCTCCATTATTGCAATCGATTCGATATAGTTATCTGTCATTCGCTCTACCCACGTGAGCAATACCCTTATCTGTATTTTAGACAGCTTAAACGCTGTATCGTTCTTAACCCAAAGTGCAGCACCACTTGCGGTATTTATGATCCGTGCTGTTATATATACAGCAGGCTGTCGAGTGAGATCGATCCCCAGATACCGGCCAGCGGCTTGTTTGCCCGCAGTAGAGTTTGATTTTGCCGCCTGGGCATAATACCGAAGTGCTGCGTCTTCGTTACCTGAGTCCTCGGCTAAATGACCCAGTTCATTGTATGCCGTAGCTGTCGGCAATATACCAAGACTAAGCTCCAGATCAACTTTGGCTTTATCTTTATGATTAAGCTTGATTTGGCTCAAACCACGTCCTAAATACCAGGCAAAATAGGCATCATCACGCTGTATCGCTCTATCATAGTTAACCACTGCATCTGTATAGCGATTTTGCCGATAGCGAATATTTCCTCGTAAGCCATGAAAGGTACTATCTGCTCCTTCAAGCGAGATGGCTTTCCCAACCAGTGCCGCGGCTGCATCCCACTTTTTCTCTTTGACCTTTTTTTGCGCCTCATCATAAGCGTCGTAGGCACTTTTTTTGCTCTTGAGGTAGGCCATTGCTGTTTCAAATTCAGCCTGACCCAATTTCCCGTTTTCACCAAGTTCGGCTGCACGTATTCGATTGTTCTCCACACGCTCCTGGGATGGCGGATGACTAGCAAACAAACCACTCAACCAGTTTTGCTTACGCCCTTCAGATAAACGTACAAAGGTTTCCTGCAAGTTAATTGCCGCTCTGGGATCATATCCAGCTTTCGCAAGATAAGCAGTACCGTAGTAATCTGCCTCTCGCTCGGCATCTCGCCCATATTTGGTGGTAATGAGTGATGCCCCCAACTGGCCCGCCCCAACCACAACAGCGCCGTATTTGGAACCAGAGCTGCCTACCATGGCTGCCACCATTGCCCCTTGCAACAACATACCCCGCTCCATGCTCTGGGCCCCATGTCCAACCGTCGCATGAGCGATTTCATGCCCCAGTACAGCAGCCAGCTCTGCCTCATTTTTCAACTCTGTTAATAAACCTCTATTTAACGCGATCTTGCCGCCAGGAAGAGCCCATGCGTTGGGAACAGAATTATTTAGCACCACAAATTCAAAGGGCAACTCTACTTCTGAAAATGCCGCTAGTTTTTGACCCACACTGTTTACATATGCTGTTAATGAATCATCCACCGTATATTGCCCACCCTGCATTTGTTGAGAAGGCAAATACTGTTCCTGGCCAATGGATATTTCCTGCTGACGTGATACCAGTGAGAGCTCTCTCTTGCCGGTAACCGGGTTGACTGCACATCCGGCGATAAAAGAAAGTAAGACAAGCCCGCCCACCATGCATTTAAATGGCAAACTGGCCAACCGCACTAAAACAGATCCTCTATTCATTCGGTATTCTCTCCAAATTGCACAAGCTGATTACAATTGTTTACATATTCAGCGTTCTACCAAGTTAATCTGTTAGACATCACAGAATCTCATCCGGCAGCATTGTAGAATAGCATTATGCCACAGCCTCCCGAAAAACAGATTAGATCCCAGATAAATTCACTGCAATCGCAGCTTAAACACCGTCAACTCGAAAATCGGCCCTTATCTGCGTCCATCGTCAACGCTTATCAATCAGCTCTGCGGGAGCAATATGACTTACTGGATGCGTATTCACGCTACCGGCCCAAAGCGCCATAACCGCTGAGCAACAGAATTTTAATCCACCAGATAAATACCCCTGCATTTATTTACACTAAGCGTTTATTTACTCTTACCAAGTGCACCTAAGGCAGGCTATTATCCTGCAATAATAAAATATTTTTCTGCACCGGATACTAGTTATGAAATATCTTCACACAATGGTTCGAGTAAATGATCTGGATGTGTCCCTCGATTTTTATTGCAATAAGTTCGGCCTTATCGAGGCTGGACGACACGAAAGTGAAGCCGGTAGGTTCACGCTAATATTTTTACATGCACCCTCAGATCAAAGTGCACAACTGGAATTAACCTACAATTGGGATTCTGAGCAACTGGATGAAGGTCGTAATTTTGGCCACCTGGCCTATGAAGTAGACGATATTTATGCAACCTGCCAAAACCTCATGGACAAAGGCGTCACCATCAACCGCCCTCCCCGAGACGGCAGAATGGCTTTTTTCCGCTCTCCTGACAATATTTCCATCGAATTGTTACAAAAAGGCAAAGCACTGCCTGAACAACAGCCTTGGTCTGATATGAAAAATTCTGGCGAGTGGTAGTGTTTATTAATTTAAATGCTCGTATACCTAGCTCTGTATTTGCATTATTTTAGTGCAACAAGAAATACTAACTAAGGGAGACACAGATGAAACTTTTTAACTCGATGGGCCCCAACCCCCAGGTAGTGCGCATGTTCGCTGCGGAAAAAGGTTTGGAACTGAAATTGGAAGAAGTGGATTTGATGGCTGGTGAAAACCGTCAAGCAGCCTTTATCGAAAAAAATCCAAGCGGTCAGTTACCCTGTCTAGAACTCGACAATGGGGATTTCCTTTCCGAAATCACGGTAATTTGTGAATATTTGGAGGAACTAAACCCCAAAAATTCACTCATAGGTACCACTGCGGAAGAACGTGCTGAAACACGTATGTGGGTTAGAAGAGTCGACTTGGGAATCTGTGAGAATCTGGCCAATGGATTTCGTTTTTCCGCTGGATTACAACTGTTCAAAGATCGAATGATAACACTGCCAGATTCCGCTGAAGGTTTGATGAGCATTGCTCAGGATCGCATCAAATGGCTTGATGGAGAGTTAGGAAACAAGACCTTTATTTGTGGTGATCGTTTGACACTGGCCGACATTTTACTGTTCTGTTTTATCAATTTCGGAGCAGGCGTAGGGCAGCCACTCAACCCGGATTTTAAAAATGTAACAGCGTGGTTTAATCGAATGTCTGAGAGGCCCAGCGCTAAAGCCTGATGTGACTTGCAGCATCTGATGTACAGGATGCAAAAATGTTCATAAAAAAGACGCTAAAAACAGACTTTCAAGACGTATTATTAAGCTACTAATATTGATCTGCACAAAGGAGACGAATCAAAGATATACAAGGGATTGTGCTAGTAGTATACGGGCAGGGGCCATCACAAAGTATGTAATTGCGATTTGGCGGCCCCCGCTCGCTTTATTATACTCTTTGCTCCCAGCGAATATATTTCCACTGGCGCGCCCAGAGACTTTATGTTACTTTTGGTAGCATTCCGCTAGTTCCAATCCTCTTCTATATTAGCCAATTCTGGATAACTCAGTGCGCACTACCTATATAACAGCCCTCGTTATCGCCGTGATAGTCACCATTTGGCTTCTTTCCGGACAGATTAACCAGCCCAAAAAGATCATGCCAGAACCACTGAGCGTACAAAACTCCGAACTGACTGATTCCCAAAGCGATACCCCGCTTACCCGGATACGGGCCATAGTGATGCACGCCCAGGAAAAAATTTCAAAAATCACCGTTAGAGGGCAAACCCAGAATAAGCGCACGGTAGTCGTAAAAAGCGAAACAAAGGGCAGAATCATCTCCAGGTCAGTGGAGCGGGGGGACCAAGTCGCCAAAGGCACTCTACTATGCCAGCTGGCTGTAGACGATAGAAAAGTAGCTGTTTTAAAAACTGAAGCCGAGCTTAACCACGCCAAAATAGACTACCAAGGCAGCTTAAAACTACAAAAACGTAATCTTCAAAGTGCAACTGATATAGCATCGGTAAAAGCGAAACTTGCGCGTGCAACTGCAGATGCTGCCCGGGCAGAGCTTGAACTGGCGCGGACAGAAATTCGCGCACCGTTTGCAGGCCTTGTAGAAAATACACATGTTGAAAATGGCGACTACATTCAACAAGGCGCTGGCTGTATCACGCTGATCGATCTGGACCCGATGTTGCTCGTGGGACAGGTAGCAGAGCGAAATGTACACAAACTCAAATTAAATGCTACGGCCATTGGTACATTATCAAACGGCCAGATTTTAGAGGGTAACATCTCGTTTATTGGCAGTAAAAGTGACGAAAATACCCGTACTTATACTATTGAAGCTGAAATACCGAATGCTGATTTGGCAATCAAGAGCGGCTACACTGCGCAAATTGTTGTAAATGTTGGGCGGCTCTCAGCACACAAAGTGAGCCCCGCTCTACTTAGCCTTGACGACATTGGCAATATCGGCATACGCACCGTAAATGCCCAAAATCGTGTCGAATTTCATCCTGTGGATATTATTGAAGATGATCCGAGTGGCATCTGGGTAGTGGGCCTGCCAGCTACCACAACTTTGATTACCGTTGGACAAGAGTTGGTTGTACCGGGTGAAGAGGTAAAAGTTGTGTTCGAGGCTACAGGTGGGTTTCCTGCTTCTTCCCCCGTCTCATCTGAGGACAAAAGTTTTCAATCTGCAATCAAATCGTCTGCCCAGCCTTCAGACAAAACCAGTGGGCGGGTTCTCGCTACTGACATAGTACGCAGTAGCGTAGCAAGCCCCGGAACTATAACGAGTGGTACAGGCATCTCTCCTTGAATGCACTGATAGACTGGGCCATCAACCGTAGCAGAACAACCTTGCTACTGCTGTTTATGATTCTGCTTTCCGGGACAGTCGCTCGCACGGCCATACCCATAGAAGCCACTCCCCGAATCGATGTACCGTTTTACGTAATCATCGTCGTACATGAAGGTATTACCCCCGAAGATTCCGAACGCCTGCTGATACTTCCACTGGAAACCGAACTCCGCTCAGTGGAAGGTATTAAAGAAATCCAGACCTTTGCGACGGAAGGCCGCGCGACCATAACCGTAGAATTTGATGCGGACTTCGATGTAAATAAAGCCGGTGTAGATCTCCGGGAAGCTGTAGATCGTGCAAAACCAAAATTACCGGGCAGCTCAGAAGAGCCCCGTATAAACGAAATAAACACAGATGATCGTCCCATCATTCAGATAAATCTGATCGGAGATGAAGTCCCTGAGCGCATGAAGTATCACATCGCAATTGCTCTCAAAGACCGCCTTAAGGCGGTACCTGAAGTGCTGGATGCGACCTTGGGTGGACATCGAGAGGAAATGCTTGAAGCCATTATCGACCCCACTTTGCTTGAATCCTACAAGATATCCAACGAAGAGTTGATTAACACAGTCCTGCGCAACAACCGC
The DNA here is from genome assembly GCA_019090385.1 of Pseudomonadales bacterium. Taxonomy (GTDB): domain Bacteria; phylum Pseudomonadota; class Gammaproteobacteria; order Pseudomonadales; family Azotimanducaceae; genus DC-out156. The sequence continues at coordinate 6,415 of JAHRWB010000115.1, forward strand.
CTGATAGCATCCGGTTCTCTGGATACCGGACTTGGCCGTTTTTCGGTTAAAGTACCCTCAGTCATCGAATCTGCTAGAGATATCTTTGATATCCCGGTAAAAACCAGCGGAGGTACTGTTGTCACCCTGGCCGATGTTGCAACCGTCCATAGAACCTTTAAAGACAGAACCCGCTACTCGCGGGTCAATGGTAATACAGGCATCACGATTGACGTGACTAAAAGAAGTACTGCCAACCTAATTAGCACTGTGAAAACTGTACGTGCCATAGTTGACGAAATGAGTGTGGATTTCCCCAAAAAACTCACTATTTTAATGTCACAGGACCAATCACCTCATGCGGAACGTCAGGTAACCGAATTACAGGGTAATATACTAACAGCGCTCGCGCTTGTAATGATTGTCGTAGTCGCAGCCATGGGTTTCAGAAGCGGCTTAATCGTGGGGTTTTCCATCCCAGTCGCCTTCTTGTTTGCTCTCATACTTTTGTATTCGATCGGCTATACCTTCAACATGATGGTAATGTTCGGCATGTTGCTGGGTCTGGGTATGCTTATCGACGGGGCCATTGTTGTCAGTGAATACGCTGATCGTAAAATGACGGAAGGTCTGGATGCCTATACCGCATATTCCATGGCAGCCAAACGTATGTTCTGGCC
>JAHRWB010000116.1 GCA_019090385.1 Pseudomonadales bacterium
CAGCGCAACGAGCTGATGGAAGCCGAAGATATAAGTGAAATGTTGAGCGGAATTCAGCAGGAGGTAGTACAGGAAGTTATCTCTGCCTTTATACCGATGCAAAGTCTGGAGGAACAATGGGATCTGGAAGGGCTTGAAGAAGATCTAAAACTTGAGTTCGGCATTGAGTTACCGATAAGGACATGGTTAGACGCTGATGATGATCTGAACGAGGATGGTTTACGCGAGAAAATTATTGCTGAAGCGAAGTCGAGTTATGCGTATAAAGAAGCGCAGTGGCAATCGAAAGGTGTTGATATTCGTTTGGTAGAAAAACAGCTTATGCTACAAATTCTGGATCAGCTATGGAAAGAGCATCTGGCAACCATGGATCACCTTAGACAGGGTATACATTTGCGTGCTTATGCACAAAAGCAGCCTAAACAGGAATACAAGCGTGAGTCCTTTGAACTATTCCAGCAATTGCTACAAGGTATTAAACACGACATTATACGGTTACTATCGCGGGTGCAGATTGAGTCCGATACTGATGTGGAGAAAGCGGAGCAGGAAAAGCGTACCCGGGCTATGCAGCGAATGAATTTTCAGCACCAGGAAGCAGAAAAACTGAATGGACCATCTGGCCCAGATAAAGTGGATGAGCCCGTTCCAGAGAGGGCTGAAACCTTTGTACGCCAGGAAAGAAAAGTCGGACGCAATGAACCTTGCCCATGTGGTTCAGAAAAAAAATTCAAACATTGCCATGGCAAAGCATGATGTAGCGGTTTGCCCGCATTGGATAGTTTATGTCTGTTAATTTGAACGCTGCGCAAGATTTACTCGCCGTATCAGGAATTCGCCTGGGTGCAACTGCGGCTCGGATAAAATATGCCGAGCGGCAGGATTTGGCCATTATAGTTTCCGGTCAAAAGACACGCGTTGCCGGAATTTTTACTCAAAATAGTTTTGCAGCGGCACCTGTTCAAGTGTGTCGTGCGCATTTAAAAACGTCTGCTTCGCAGGAATGGGCGTTGTTGATAAACAGTGGCAATGCAAATGCGGCCACTGGCGACAGCGGTTTTGGTGATGCGATTGATTCCTGTCGGCATGTGTCAGAAAAACTGGGTTTGAGTTATGAACAAGTGCTGCCATTTTCTACCGGAGTGATTGGCGAGCGCTTACCTATGCAGCGCTTAAAAGATGGCTGTGATGTGGCGCTTACGCACTTGTCAGAAGATAATTGGCTGGATGTTGCTGGTGCGATTATGACTACGGATACTGTTCCCAAGGGCGCTTCCAGACGTTTTGAACTTGGGGGCTGCGAGGTGACCATTACCGGAATTGCAAAAGGCTCAGGTATGATTCGCCCGGATATGGCGACGATGCTGAGTTTTGTTGCAACAGATGCTGTGATCAGTCAGCAATGTCTTGATCAACTGTTAGTTGATGCTGCTAATTTGAGCTTTAATCGCATTACTGTAGATGGTGATACTTCTACCAACGATAGTCTTGTGTTTATGGCGAGTTGTGAAGCCGGAAATAGTCAGCTCGATGACCCCTCTCATAAGGACTACCAAATTTTCAAGCAAGAGCTGGATGCGCTTTTTCTAACGCTTGCGCAGAGTCTCGTTCGAGATGCTGAGGGTGCTACGCGGTTTGTATCGCTGACGGTTTCGGGTGGTCGTAATCGTGAAGAGTGCTTAGCAGTGGCTTACACCATAGCGGAATCACCCCTCGTTAAAACCGCTCTTTTTGCTGGAGACCCTAACTGGGGACGGTTTTGCATGGCGATTGGTCGCTCCGGAATAAAGGAGCTGGACGTAAGTCGAATTTCCTTGTTTTTGGATGACGTTTGCATAGCCCAGGGTGGTGAACTCGATGGCCAATATGAGGAAGCCAATGCTGCGCAGGTTATGCAAAAGAAAGAATACGGCATATTCGTTGATTTAGGCCGCGGTGCGGTTACAGAAACAATATGGACGTCTGATTTGTCTTATGAATACATTAAAATCAATGCTGAGTACAGAACTTAAATCATTGGCAGTCCGCTCTTTTTTTGTCTGGTCAGATCCTATGGGAATTTGTAGGACTTGATAAGGCATAGCGATATCTTACGGGACTTTTTGGAAATCTACGGAACCTCACAGAGCCTTACAGGACGCTAAAAGTTATTCCAGGGGCTCATCACTGGACGCTTCATCCTGGGCTTCTGTGCCGACGATTCGATGTTCTTCGTTGGCCCAGGAACCAAAATCTATGAGTTTGCAGCGTTCGGAGCAAAATGGTCTGAACCTGTTGCCAGAGGACCACTTTGTAGGCTGCTCGCAAGTAGGGCAGGGTACTATTCTTGATGTGCCGGTCAATTTGGTATCGCTATTGTGATTGTGTTTTGTTGTATTCAGCCGCAAGATTTTCATACTGCGCATGTAAAGTTTCTACTATTTCATCCAGTGCGGTCAATGATCCATCGTTCAAGATAACATCATCTGCTTGTTTCAGGCGTTTCTCTCGGGAGGTCTGCACCTCAATGATGGCGGAGACTTGATTAGCGGTATTGCTGTCGCGCTTCATTACCCGCTCTATCTGTAATTGCTCAGGTACATCTACAACTAAAATTCTATTGGTAAAGCGGGTATTACCGGCTTCGATTAAAAGTGGAGATACCAACATTACGTAAGGGGATTCTGCACTTTTTAATTCTGCATTTGTGTATGCACCAATGAGGGGGTGTAATAATTTTTCCAGCCAGCGGCGTTTCGTTGAATCACCAAAAATCTGCTCGCGCAGTAAACGGCGATTAAGTGTGCCATCGGTTTGTATGAGGGCAGAACCGAAATAATCTGCAATTGCTTTCAGGGCCGGTTGGCCAGGTTCGACGACAGCGCGTGAAGCGATATCGGCATCAACAATTTTGATCCCTAAACTTGAAAACCTGTCAGAGACTGCGGTTTTTCCACTGCCAATACCACCTGTCATACCTACTACATACACTTAAAATACCTTAACCTTGTTTTAGATTAATAAGGTTAACGAATTTCCCCAAATCAGTACAATCCAGCCGGCGATGGCTAAAAATGGACCGAATGGAATGGGGTTTTCGCGCTGAATAATCTTGCTTAGCATCAACCCGCCGCCAACTATCAGCCCGGCTATAGCAGATATCATAATAATAGTGGGCAGGGCTTGCCACCCGAGCCATGCACCGAGGGCTGCCAGCAGTTTAAAATCACCGTAGCCCATGCCTTCTTTGCCGGTGACAAGCTTGAAGCCCCAAAAAACAGACCAAAGCATAAGGTAGCCGGCCACAGCGCCTATGAGTGCCGTTTCTATGGTTATGGCGCTATTTATAGAGCCGGTAGTGCCATTGATTAAGCCGCTGTAGGTATCAGTACCCCCGTGTGCACCGCTACTGAAATACAAATTTACCAGTAGACCGCCCCATAGCAGCGGCAGTGTCATATTGTCTGGTAGTAGCATTGTGTCGTAGTCAATGAAGGCTATGGCAATCAAGACCCAGGTTAAGATCAAGTAACAGAGCGTTAGGCCTGATAGCCCATAGGTACTCACAACTACGAATGACAATATACAGGTTAATAGCTCAATTGCCGGATACCTGGGCGAAATACTGACTTGGCAGTTTGCACATTTTCCCCGGAGTAAAATCCAGCTAATAAGGGGTATGTTTTGCCAGGCGGATATCATGTACTCACAATTTGGACAGCGAGAACGTGGAACCGCCAGATTGAAGGGGGTTGGTGTTTCATTGTCATGGTGATGATCAGAAGTAGCGTTGTTGCCTGTTGAATCGCTATTGGGTGTGATATTCGAGCCAGCTGGCAAGTCGTTTGCTTGACTCTTCAGAGCGTTTTTTCGGGGAGCATACTCGTCAATAATATCGTTGGCCCAGTTAAGCCAGTCCCGTTGTAGCATGACAGGCAGTCTGTAAATAACGACATTAAGAAAGCTGCCCACTGACAGAAATAGCCAGGTCAGGGCAGCGTAGATTACCCATTGCAGAAAATCCTGTTCAGCCATGATATCGCTTAGTTAGTGGGCAGGTATCGGATTTTGGCTATCCGGCTACAACCGAACCTAACTGGAATATGGGGAGGTACATGGCGATAATCAGCCCGCCCACGAGCACACCCAATACTGACATTATGAAGGGTTCCATTAAGGAGGTGAGATTATCTACCGCATTTTCTACTTCTTCCTCGTAGTAGGTTGCGGCTTTGTCCAGCATTTCATCCAAGGCGCCTGATTCCTCTCCGATGGCGACCATCTGGATTACCATGTTCGGAAATACGCCAGTGCTGCGCAGTGAAAAATTCAATTGCTGACCAGCAGATACATCTTCACGTACCTTCTGGATAGCATTGAAAAATACAATATTACCAGCAGCACCTGCCACTGAAGCAAGGGCATCTACTAACGGCACACCAGCTGCAAATGTGGTCGATAGTGTTCTGGAAAACCGAGCCACTGAAGATTTTTCAATGATATTTCCTGCGATTGGTAATTTCAGGGATATGCGGTCTCTGGCATCACGGAGGTTTTTGTTGCGTTTAAACATTGCTGAGATGCCCACAATGATTAAAGCTAACCCTGCGACCATTACCAGCCACCATTCCTGGGTAAATTCGGAGATGCCGATAACAAATTGCGTAAATGCGGGTAGTTCAGCACCGAAACCGGCAAATACCTGTTCAAACTGTGGTACAACTTTAATCAGCAAGATGCCAGATACTATTCCAGCTACGCATAAAACGGCGATAGGGTAAGTCATGGCTTTTTTAACTTTGGCTTTAAGTGATTCTGTTTTTTCTTTATAGGTAGCAATTCGGTCTAGCATTGTTTCCAGAGCACCGGATTGTTCGCCGGCTTCTACCAGATTGCAAAACAGATCATCAAAATAAAGGGGGTGTTTGCGTATGGAGGCAGCAAATGAATTACCACTAGAGACATCATTTTTGACGATTTGAACCAGCTCGCGCATTTTAATGTTAGTCAAACCCTCCGAGACTATTTCAAAGGACTGGACCAACGGTACGCCGGCACGCATCATAGTAGACATCTGTCGGGTAAATAGCGCCACGTCTCCGGGCGTAATTTTTCCTCCAAAGCTGAGGTTAAGGGCTTTACCTTTTTTACGTACTTTGGTCGCAGAAATGCCTTGTTTACGTAATTCTGCACGGGCAATTGCAGTATTGGTGCTGTTTATTTCACCTTTACTTTTCTTGCCTTGTCTGTCGGTCCCCTCCCAGAGGAATATCGCACTTTCAGCCATAGCGGTTTAATGTCCCGTGGTTACTCTGTTTGCTTCAGCAAGGCTAGTGACACCTTGCATGACTTTAATGAGACCGGATCTTCGCAAATCATTGAATCCATCAAGTTTTGCCTGCTTGGCCAGATCAATACTATTTCCGTCTTCCATAATAATGCGTGACAGTTCCGGTGTTATTTTTACTACTTCGTATATTCCCACACGACCTTTGTAGCCGCTGCTACATTTGTCACAACCTTCGGGATTGGGTTCAAATACTTCGAATTTTGTGGCCAAGTCGTCATCAGTAAAACCTTCTGAGCGTAACGCATCTTCGGGTACCTCGATGGTTTGTTTACAGTCACATAATCTTCTGGCCAGGCGCTGGGCGATAATCAGGGTGACAGATGTTGCCAGGTTAAACGCGGGGACACCTATATTTCTGAGACGTGTCAATGTTTCTGCGGCGGAGTTAGTGTGCAGGGTGGAGAGAACCATATGGCCCGTTTGAGCGGCTTTTATGGCAATTTCTGCGGTTTCCAGATCACGTATTTCTCCGACCATGACAACATCCGGGTCTTGCCTCAGAAAGGACCTTAAGCATGCCGCAAAACTCAGCCCTACCTTGTCTTTTACATGTACCTGGTTAATGCCTTCCAGATTGATCTCTACAGGGTCTTCCGCTGTGGCGATATTGCGTTCTTCGGTATTGAGTATGTTCAGACCCGTATACAAACTAACCGTTTTGCCACTTCCGGTAGGCCCAGTGACAAGAATCATGCCTTGGGGCTGGTGCAGCGCATTCAGATAATTTTCCTGCTGTTCTTCTTCATAGCCCAACATTTCAATGCCCATTTGGGCGCTTGAAGGATCGAGTATTCGTAGCACCACCTTTTCTCCCCAGAGAGTGGGCAATGTATTTACGCGAAAATCAATGGCGCGCGTTTTGGATAGTTTCATTCTTATCCGGCCGTCCTGGGGTATCCTGCGCTCGGAAATGTCCAGTTGTGCCATGACTTTTAGTCGTGCTGCAAGCCTGGAGGAGAGGTTAATAGGTGGACTGGACTGTACCGCGAGAATGCCGTCGGTCCTGAATCGAACGCGATAGGATTTTTCGTAAGGCTCAAAATGGATATCGGATGCGCCCATCCGAATGGCATCCAGCAGCATTTTGTTAACAAATCGAACAATGGGTGTATCATCAATGCCACTGGCACCGTCATCATCGTCCTGGTCAGGATTATCGTCATCCAGGTCAATATCATCCAGGTCAGAATCACCCAGATCGGCCATAACCGATTCGTCTTCACGATTGAGAAATTTTTCAATAACCGCAGATAGTTTATCTTCCTCTACCAGTATAGGTTCGGTGTTGATGCCGGATTGAAATTTTATTTCATCAAGACCCTGCAGATTGGTCGGGTCTGAGACTGCAACGAACAGTCGCACACCCCGCTTAACCAGGGGCAATGCATTATGTTGTCTTATTAAGCGATCCTGGACCAGGTCTTTGGGAATGCTCTCCAAATCAACACTGTTAAGATCAATGAGTGGGACACCAAATTCTTCTGATGCGGATGCGGCAATAGCCTGGGGGTCGGCGAGTGCATTGCTGACCAAATAGGATACAAAAGGGACACCTGCTTTTCGTGCGCCTTCACTGGCACTGTGAGCCTTGTCCGGGTCAAGTATGCGATCTTCGACTAAGCGTCTGGCAAGACCGGATAGTGGTACTGTGTCCGTCGCCATTACGCTTTTAAAATCCTTGCAAGCATACAAATAAGTCCTTTATTCTGATACCGCGCCTGTACAATAAACGCTGATACCGGGAAAAATATTCCAGACAGGCAGTAATTCCTTTATCTCCAGTATCCCTTCTTTATATGCAACAAGTTAACCGGGACCGGTGGCCGAAGTCTAATCACCTGTCACGGCTGTGTCGATACGGCCGTCACATTCACGCATACTATTTTTACACATCTTAACGCTTTGCGCACCTTAACGCATCGAGCTCCCTGGAACATCGCTCGTTCAACTAGTGTTTTAATTGAGGGCTGTGTGATGGTTGCTGGTTTAGCGAGTAAGTGGTGCCCATAAAATCCGTAAGGTGACGCTCAGGGTCAACATGTGACGTAAGTCGAAACTCACATTTTGTGATGACATTCGACGCCTTATGCTCATTGCTTGTCTAATATACGCTTCAAGTCCCTGGGAATACACGCGTTTGGCAGCTTGGGGTCTGCTTCGTTTCTTAACTGGCACGGTGATTGCACTGTACTAGAGAGGAAACGGAGGATACGAACCGACCAGTTCGATTCTAACTGCATAAACGCTTAAGAAGTAATGGAGCAAACTAAATGTTAAAAGGCATTCAAAAAGGTTTTACCTTAATCGAACTGATGATCGTAGTGGCAATTATCGGCATTCTCGCCGCAGTTGCACTACCTGCTTATCAGGACTATATCACTTCAGCCAATATGGCCAAAGTAAGTTCACACTATGAAGAAGGCATACGTTTTGCTGAAAACGAAATGCGTAACTATCAGGCTAAAGTGGCTTTGGGTCGTCAGCCAACCGTTCTGCCAGATGCGGATACTGGCTGGGTTGCGTTGCTTAACCCTCAAGGCGTTTTAGCACCTGAAGGTGCCCAACCTGGGTATGGTATAGCTGCAGACGACGTTAATGGAGTGGTTCGTGTTCAAACAACTGGCGCAATGGCAACCAGCACGCTTGCCGTTATTATAACACGTCCAATATATAAAGATTGGGCTACTAGTCTTTCAAGAACCGTAAACTATGCGAGTATCTAGTACAGGGACATCGTAAAGAGGTGGATTTTTTTAGAACCCGCCAAACAATGGCCAGGACAGAATGTCCTGGCCATTGTTTTTTTATTTGAGCAGTACTGTTTGTCAGAATAGTTACAAATAGAGAACATATAAAGGAGAGAAAAATGCAAAAACTCAATGCTGGTTTTACCCTTGTCGAGTTGATGATAGTTGTCGCAATTATTGGCGTTATTTCCGCTATCGCTCTGCCTTTATACAACGATTATATCTCAACCTCCCGGGATGGCGCACTGGTAAGTAGCATGGCGACCATGGAAGTATTTCAGGAAGATTTGTTAATGCGTACCGGAGCCTATGGCATAGGTACAACAGCAGATACGAGCCTGTTTGATAATGTGGGGTGGGATCCTCGAGATTCCGGCAAAGCCACATATGTTGTCGCGCTAGTGGGAACCACTGGCTATACAGTTACCGCAACTGATAATTCCGGTTATGTACTGTGCAGACAATTCCCCGGTGGTGTCGCTTGCCCATAGTATGATGAATGGTAGACAACGCTGAGACTTATTCTGCTTGTTGTACAGATAAAGCGATAGGGCTAACAACAATATAGGTAGAAAGTCCTGAATTTCTTTTCCGTCCCGGCAAAAACGGTTATTCTGCGCTCTGCTATTTTAAGTGCAGTCTTGAATAGGCGCCTGGCCGGGATAGCTCAGTTGGTAGAGCACATCATTCGTAATGATGGGGTCCGGAGTTCGAATCTCCGTTCCGGCACCAAAACCACTGGCCTGTAGCTTGATTTCCTTCTTTAGTAAAAACTGGTGCTACTGTAGTGCTACCCTTATTTATCCCGTTGCTAGATAGTTTTGTGGAACCTTCGATCCTGTCCTTTGTGTTTGTGTGTTTGTGTGTTTGTGTGTTTGTGTGTTTGTGTGTTTGTGTGTTTGAGAGGAAATGGCGTTCTTTCTCAGCGCGAGTCAGTGGTTTATTTAGCTATTACTTTAACTTAAACTGCTGGGCTGAAAAATATGTTGGAGAATTTGGATGATGCCTTGGCCACTTCTTAGTCACGCGATATCGTTGGGGCATGATGGATTCGCCTAAAACTAAAGCTCAATTAGCAGCAGAGAATCAGGCACTCCGAGACCTGTTAGATATGCTGCCCGTGTCTGTGATTGTCTATGAGGAGGACGGCTCCTCATCTTTTGCCAATAAATTATCGATCAGCGAGGTTGGCATAGGTGCAGATAAATTTGGGAGTCAAAAATATTATGTTGCGGGTACCGACAAATTATACCCGTTGTGGAAATCACCGCGTGATCTGGCGTTGGCTGGACTTTCGCAGTACGTGGACGACTTGGAAATTGAACTGGTAAATGGTGATCGTTTACCTCTCGAAGCCTGGTCTGCGCCGCTGCAAACGGATGGAAACGGAAAAGTTATGCAGGCCGTTGTGGTCGCCTCAAGTATAGCTGAAAAAAAAGCTGCAGAAACAGCACTTCGTGAAAGTAACTTGCGCCTCTCAGAGATAATTGATATCGCGCAAGATGCGATTGTTTCGGTAGACGAGAACCATATAGTTACCCTATTTAATAATGGCGCTGAGAGAGTATTTGGATACAAAGAGGATGAAGTTGTTGGCCAGCCTCTTGAAATACTACTTCCAGAGTTTTTGCACTCTGACCATCATCGACTTGTAAAGGAATTCGGAGATAGTGAAATCAATTCGCGTGTTATGTCAACAAGAGGTGAACTATCTGGCATACGGAAAAATGGTGAGCAGTTTCCGGCTGAGGTGTCAATATCGAAGGTTACTGTAGGGGGGAAGGCAATTTTCACTGCATTTTTGCAGGATATTAGCACACGCAAACGTGCGGAAGCGAGACAAACCGCTTTGGAACAGAAGCTCTACCAAACGCAAAAGATGGAAACGGTGGGCAGGCTGGCAGGTGGAATTGCCCATGAGCTCAACAACATGCTCTCTCCCATATTGGGCTATGCTGAAATTTTAATGTTACAGCTTAAGAAGCGAGGTGAAGACCCGGCTCATGCAAACGCTATTTATCGTAGTGCTCAACGCGCCAAAAGCCTGGTATCCAAAATTCTGCTTTTCAGTCGACGAGGCCCAAGCGAGCATATGTCAGTAGATCTGGTGCAGCTTCTACAAGAACTCGTTGAATTTACACGTTTGACCCAACCAAAAAATATTACTCTTAATTTGACTTGTGCTAGTGAAACTGCACCAATACTTGGCAGTTCTATTCAGATCTATCAAGTAATGTCTGACCTTTGTATCAACGCCCAGCAGGCAATTTTGGATTCTGGGAATATTGAAATCGCGATCGATATACTTGAGCTTGAAAATCATAAGTGTGGCGTCGGTGAAAGGTTATCCGGTAAATTCGTTAGGGTGACAGTGAGTGATGACGGCTGTGGTATGGACAAGCGAACCGCTGAGCGTATTTTTGAGCCCTTTTATACTACCAGAGAGGTTGGCGAAGGGAGTGGATTGGGTTTGTCCGCTGTATTTGGCATTGTGGAAAACCATAAGGGAGGGATTAATGTCTCAACGGTGCTGGGGAAAGGGTCAAGTTTTGAAATTTATCTGCCTTTTTTTGAAGGAGAGAGTAAAGGGAGACTGTAACTAACCCTGGCAGTTACACAGAATTAGTTACAATCTCCAAATCTCCGTTCCGGCGCCATAAATACTGACTCCTAGCTTAACTCTCGTATTCAGCAAAATATGGTGCTGCCTTCTTATAAGAGTTTTGAAGCATCAGCCGTCAACTATACTTCTCGCTGGCCAATCAGCGCCGCAAGACAAGCAGCCGACTGGGCCGATGGTGATTTTAAAACTTCAAGTACGGTGCGAGTTTGGCCTTCTTCAACAATAGTGTCCCATATTGCGATACGGACAAGCCGTATCCCAAGTAGCTGTGGTGCAAGATCCTTAACGAAATCATAGAACGCACGCTGCCTCCATCTAGGTGCCCCTTGGCCGCTGAGTTCTTTCAGTGGCCAAGGCACGCCGAATTGTTTTACCGTACTTGTGCTGGACCACTTTCCGCCGTAGCCGCCAGCGCCTAGACACTTGTCCTCGTACCTAGCACAATATTCCTTGTACTCCGCGAGCGGAAACCCGGGAAGCTCGGAGTAAGCGGGGGACGATAGCGTCCTGAGGCGATATCTATTGAAATGCAAATGTTCATCGAGTTCGATGGCGGCCCCATTGAACTCCATGTCCCACGACCGAAGATTCAATTCAAAACGGTCGAGCACGCCTCCAAGGGATTGATAGATATCTGCTACTTCAGCCTCTCGGCCCGATTCGTGTATGTCTAAAATACGTGGGAAGGCTACAGTCTTGCTGGATAATATTCCGACCGAACTGAGCAGGCTTGAAAGTGATCACCAC
>JAHRWB010000117.1 GCA_019090385.1 Pseudomonadales bacterium
CCAGAAAACGTGTCGATGTCTGGGTCGATAGTCAGATGTAGGTTGTAATGAGTGGGGCTTGCGTCAGCGGGCAATTTGCCCAAGGGTATATTGTCTGAAACAGACTGTTTCGAGTGTGGGTCCTGGGTGGGTGTATCTGTAGTTTTTTCTACATCATTACCACAGGCACCAAGTAGTATTATAGCCAAAAAACACCAAGACAGGAGCCATCGTGGTACGGACATCATATTTTCCTTTAAGGTTGCTGGTTTTTGTTTATTGCAGCGTCGTTTACGGATTATATCGGGTGTTTGTCCTGGTCTAGAGATGGCGCTATCTTACTTTGGATATGGGCAGTTGCGGCAACCACTACCACAACATGTACCGCGTTTTAAGTGGAACCACCGGGTAAAAACGAAGCATCCATTTTCAAGGGTGTAATCCAAATATTCCGTCGCTGCACTGTTGTCGTCCTGGGTTTTTCTCTCGCTACCGGCTTTATGCTGCATGACGAGGCTCAGGACTGTTTCGATACCATTTTGCCGGATTGACTCGGCGAGGTAGTCATTGATAGCGATTGCCAGGCATTTCCGGCAGAGGCAATCTTGACCACTCTCAAAGGGTAATACTGGCGGAAATGTAGCGCACCAGCAATTTTGTATCGGCTGATCAATGCCACAAATAAGACTTTTACGGCATTGAGAGCACTCTGCGTTAGTAGTTTCAGGTTTCATAAGTTCCCCGCGATGGGCCGCAACCTGAGTGTATACTTCGTACTACCGACCCTGCCAGCTGGGCTTACGTTTTTCGGCAAAGGCTTTGGGGCCTTCGACGGTATCTTCTGCACGCTTCCAGCGGTGAAATGCCGGGTAGTCATCTTGGCTGCTCATTGCCGACGCCAGGCTGGATTCGTCCAAACCGCGCATAATGGCCTCTTTTGATGCCGCAATAGAAAGTGGAGCGCAACGCAAAATACGTTCGCACCAGTCCGCTAATACTGTCTCAAACTTATCTAATGCCGTTACTTCGTTTACAAAGCCCATGGTCAACGCGTCAGCGGCAGAGACGCGCTCGGCAGTTAGAACCATGCCCATAGCCTGTTTTAAGCCGATTTGTCGGGCCAGCCTGTGTAAGCCACCGCCCAATGCAACAGCGCCCACCAGGGGTTCGGGTAAACCAAAACTTGAGCGGCTGGTGGCAACAATGATGTCACAGGCAAGGGCAATTTCGAATCCGCCGCCCAATGCAAACCCATCCACTGCTGCAATGACAGGTTTGTTCAGATCAAAGCGCTCAATCAATCCTGCATAGCCATTTTCAGGGTAGGGAGCGATATCACCGGTGGCAATTGATTTCAGGTCACTGCCTGCGCAAAAGGCACGCTCTCCCGCACCTCGAATGACACACAAAAATTGATTGTCATCTGCGGCAAAGGCATCAAATGCACTTTGAAGTTCTGCATGCATTTGCGGGTTGATGGCGTTCATGACATCAGGTCGGTTTAAGGTGATGTTTGTTACATTGCCTGTGGTGGATGCGGTGATGAAATCAAATGTCATTGGAAAAGTGCCAATTAGTAAGGAGCTTCAGTATATCCCAGTGCGTGGGTCTTTAAAAAATTTAACTTTGATGATGCTCTTTAACGATGTTCTTTAAGAATGCGTCTTGATGAGCAATGCAAGCTCACGCTGGCCTCAACAGAGAGAGGCCAGCCTTGGCTTGATAAATTACTTGTGCGGCTTAATCAGGAATTTGGAACCGGTTGCTTGCTTCGAATAAGATGCAATGGCTTCTGCTGACAGGGCCTCTGTAAGTGAAACTTCTTGAGTATAATGACTGGAAAAAGTGGTTTTAATTTCATCAGCAACCCGTTGCCTTAACTCAGTAAACTTCTCTATGCCTAGCTTACCGAGGAAAGGGGTTAGTAACCAGCCACCCACACCCCAGGACATACCAAAGTCGCGGTTTAGCACCGTAGCGGACCTATCAAGGCCGCCGTAGATGTATACCTGCTTATAAGTCGTCGAGCCATAGCGACTGTATTCCTTAGCGGTACTATTTGCTGATATTTCCATTGCCGATAAAATCTGACTGGCTAAACTTCCTCCACCCGTTGCATCAAATGCAATCGTCGCGCCGCTTGCAACTAGCGCATCAACCAGGTCACTCTTAAAAGAAGGCTGAGATGAATTACACACCTGTTTGGCTCCCAGAGCGCGCAACTGTTCAGCTTGTTTATCCTTGCGAACAATATTGACCAGCTGGACACTATCAGCCAAACAAATTTTAACCAACATTTGTCCTAAGTTTGATGCGGCTGCTGTGTGTATCAATGCTGTATGGTTTTCCATTTTCATGGTTTCAACCATACACAGAGCAGTTAAAGGATTAACAAAACACGAAGCAGCTTCAGATGAACGGGTTCCGTCATTCATCACCAGACAGGCACTCGCTGGCAGACATCGGTACTGTGCGTACATGGCCCCACCTGCAACTCCAACAATTTTACCCATTAAGGATTCAGCACCTTTGCCGGTAGCCACAACTACACCCGCACCTTCATTACCGACGGGTAAGGATTCTTCGAGTCTCGCGGCCATAGCTGGCATCGCTGCATCCGGTATATCTATGGAAACAACCGCATCGTCACCTGAGCCAGTGATTTTCAATGTACTTACGTCAGCTGGACCCAGGAGCAAGCCCAGATCGGAAGGATTAATAGGGGTGGCCTCAACCTTTATTAAGACTTCGCCTGCTTTTGGTTCAGGCAGGGGAACAGTGGCAATTGAAAGCTCCAGCTCACCTGTTTTGGTTATAAGCGTTCTTAGCTCTTTAGAGAAATTATTGTTCATGGGCTTACTCCTACCTTTATTATTAGTGGCTCGTCCAATTAGGAAGCATATTCGGTTTCCTCGTTAGAAACTGTAGCCTTCTTCTGAAATTGGCATTTTTCTAACTCTGTGTCCTGTAGCCGCATAGATGGCATTACCTACGGCTGGTGCCAGTGGCGGCAATGCCGGTTCACCCAATCCGGTGGGAGCATAATCACTCTGAATGAAATGAACGTCGACCTCTGGTGCATTGGGCATTCTTAATACTTCGTAGTCATGGAAATTGCTTTGTTGAATGCGGCCCTCTTGCATAGTGATTTTCTGTGCCATCATGGTCGATAACCCGTCGATCACCGCGCCTACTACCTGAGAAGTGGCGCCACTCATGTTTATAATTGGGCCAACATCCACAGCGACGATCACCTTGTGCACAGTGAGTTTTTTATTTGAATCAACAGATACGTGCGCGACCTCGGCAATATGTGCGGCGTGACAAAAGTAAAAAGCCATGCCTAGTCCAGAGCCTTCGGGCATAGATCTGCCCCAGCCACTTTGCCTGGCGGCAAGTTTAATCACCTCAGCAGCACGACCTGTATTGAGGGAGCGAATATTTCCTTTCTCAAACCAGCGAGGGGCACCAAGTATTTCCAACATAAACTCTACGAAATCACGGTTTCCGGCAACAGCCAGCTCGTGCAGAAAGCTCTGAGTAACAAAAGCTGTAGTATTTGACCCTGGTGCTCGCCAAGGTCCGCAGGGTGTACGAATATCTAACATAGTTTTTGAAGCGTAAACATTGTCTATGTTCTGTAGAGGGAATTCCGTATCTGAAAATCGGGAACCAGAGACCGGTTGTCCATTAATTTGGGTGCCAATATAGTGGTCTTCAAAGCCGACCAGTTTGCCCTCAGGATTGATCGCGCCTTTCACTGATTGGAAGCCACCGGTACGAAAAAAATCATGATGAATGTCATCTTCACGAGTCCAGGTTAATTTTACCGGAGCACCCACACGTTTGGAGATCTCACATACTTCGCAAATATATTCAGAATAAACGCGACGACCGAAACTGCCTCCGAGGCGCATTTGGTGGAATTTAATTTGATCTGTTTTTACGCCGAACATAGATTGAAGGACACTTCGGCTGCGTTCTGGGAATTGATGAGGGACCCAAATTTCTAGTTGATCTTTTGATCCATGGTTTCCCTTTATGTAATTTGCAGTGCAATTCATCGGTTCCATGCATAAGTGAGCTACAAATGGATATTCATAAAAAGCTGCCAAAGTTGTGTTTTTCGGATCGTCAAAAATACTTTTTACATTGCCTTTGTTAATCACCACATCAGACCCTCGGGTTCCATGTAGTGACGAACCTCGTTCAGCGAGTTCATCCCAGTTGTCTTTAGAGGCTTCTGACTCATCCCATTTAACCAACAAGGCTTGTTTCGCTTTAAATACTGCATGGGTATTTGTACCAACAATGGCGACGCCATCCAACAGCTCACGTACATTGTTGTTACCTTTAACAACAAATGCGTCGATGATTCCTGGTGTTGCCTTCACTTCATCCAGGTTAGCGCTGATTACTCTGCCGCCAATAGCCGGACATTTGTGGTAAATTGCATACAGCATGCCGGGCAACTGAGTATCTATTCCAAACATGGCTAAGCCGGTAGTAAGAGCAAGATTGTCTACGCCCGAAATAGCGCTACCTAAAATAGTGTAGTCATCTCGGTCTTTAAATTTTAGACTTTTAGGATCAGGAACTGTTTGTTTGGCTGCAAGGGTAGCCAGTTGGCCAAAGGTCATAAAACGGCCTGAACCGTGGCTTATCATACTGTCTGCCGCTTTGAGCTCTGATATGGGCAGTTCCATAATTAAGGCCCCGGCACTAAGAAACATCTCCCTGGCCGATGCGCCCATTTCTCGCATTTGATTCCATGTGCGTGGGATAGTTGTTGATCCACCTACGCTTTGTCTGCCAAATTTGTGCTGGTTTATGGGTGACTGAATAACCTCTACATCTTGCCACCGAGCGCCCATTTCCTCTGCAATTATCATGGGCAGTGCGGTTTTTATACCCTGCCCCATTTCTGCATTGGCAGAATAAATGGTTATTTTTCCGTCGCTTGAAACACTTACGAAGGCATTCAGCTCATTACTGGCTACTGTTTCTTCTGATTCAGTAGCAGCTAAATGATCTGGCATCAGTGTTGCCAAAGTGAACCCTGCGCCCACAATACCGGTTACTTTAAGGAATTTACGTCTGTCCTGCGTAAATTGTGTGTTTAGCTTTTTTTGAACTGCTTCGATAAATTGTTTCATACCTTGCGCTCCTGTCCGACATCACGCTGGGTAGCATCATAGGAGAGACGTGCAGCCTTTGCAGCCGAGTGTATTGCGGAGCGAATACGGTTGTAAGTACCACAGCGACAATAATTACCTGCCATTGCAGAATCTATGTCTGCATCGCTGGGATTTGGGTTGGATTTAAGTAGTGCAGCGGCGGCCATAATTTGCCCTGACTGGCAATACCCGCATTGGGGCACATCCGCAGCAATCCATGCCTGTTGTAAGGGATGTAAAGTGGTGCTGGTTGCCAATCCTTCAATGGTACGTACCGATTTCCCCACAAGGTCAGATACTCGCACTGTACAAGCCCGCATTGGCTTATCATTAACGTGAACAGTACAGGCGCCACACAGGGCAATTCCGCAACCGTACTTCGTGCCAACTAAACCCAGTATGTCTCGTAGTGCCCACAGCAAGGGCATGTCCGGTTCGACCTCGAGCTGTGTTTTCACATCATTAATTGTCAGATTGTAGAGGGCCATATTTTATCTCCATGGTAGGCTGATAGACATAAATAGCTGTGGTGTTAGCTTCGTTCCAAACTCTCTGACAAGGCAACTATATCTGTCTATGGTCATGTTTGACTGTATAATCCGAGGCCATGCACAAGTATATCTACATAGTTTTACATTCTCATAATTCCCTTACATCCTCTCACAGTCATTTGGATATTCAATCGGTATAATTCTCTACTTGGTGTTATTGAGTCAAAGGCCAAATAATTGCAGCTTTTGGCTCCTCATTATTCTGGTAGCAAAGCAGCATTGGTATCAAAAATTTCTGTAATATCGCGGTTAGAGTAACAGGAGCAGTAATGATTAATCTATTTAGGGGAAAAGAACGGGCATTGGCAGTTGCAATCTTCACTATTGCTATGTCTATCGCAAATACCGGTCTAAATGCAGTTGAATTAGTTTTAGGTTTTGAAAGTGGTGTATACGG
>JAHRWB010000118.1 GCA_019090385.1 Pseudomonadales bacterium
ATATACCCTTGGGCAAATTGCCCGCTGACGCAAGCCCCACTCATTACAACCTACATCTGACTATCGACCCAGACATCGACACGTTTTCTGGTCGCGCCATTGTAGACGTAACTTTACATAAAGATCTGAACGGCATATGGATGCACGGGAACGGTTTAGCTATTGCAAAAATCTGGATAACACATGAAAACGGGCATTTAGTTCTGGCACCCGGAAGCTTTATCCAAAAAGAGGCCCATGGCGCTGCGTGGCTGAATTTTGGTGCTGTATTACCCGCAGGCAATATATCCATTGGATTTGAATATGAGGCCCCCTTCAGCTCCGATTTGCTGGGATTACATGTAGTACGTGCAGACGATACAAGGTACGCAACAACTCAGTTCGAAATGATTGCTGCACGCAGGGTTTTCCCCAGCTTCGATGAACCCAGGTTTAAAACCACTTTTGATGTCTCTATCACCACAAAAATCGAATACATTGCACTTACTAATAGCCCTGAAATCAAGGTAGCGCAAGCAGATGGCTGGCGTACTACAAGCTATGCCCGCACACCGCCTTTACCAACCTATTTGCTGGCCTTTGTGGTTGGCCCATGGGAAGTAGTTGACTGGGAAGCCATACCTGCAACAGCGCTACGCCCCACACCACTGCCCCTCAGAGGAGTCACAGTAAAAGGCAACAGTGACAAAATTAGAATGGCGCTGGAAGGTACCGCTGACATCGTGCTGGAATTGGAGCGATATTTTGGGGTGCCCTACCCTTTTAAGAAACTCGACATCGTCGCAGTACCTGATTTTGCATTCGGTGCTATGGAAAATGCTGGTTTGATTACCTACCGAGACAATCTTCTGTTGGTTGGCGAGAATTCTCCCAGCCGTCAAAAAAAGGCCTATATAAGCGTGCATGCCCACGAGCTCGCACATCAGTGGTTTGGCAACCTGGTCACTATGCCGTGGTGGAACGATGTCTGGCTAAACGAATCTTTTGCCACCTGGGCCGGCACACGCGCTGCCAACGCAGTCCACCCAACATACAAATTTAACAGTGCCTTGCAAAGTAGCGCCCTTGGTGTGATGGCAAATGACAGCCTGGCCAGCGTGCGACGCATTAATGAAGAAGTTAATAATGCGGATGACATTCAGAATGCTTTCGATGGCATCACCTACCAAAAAGGTGGTGCAGTTTTACGTATGTTCGAATCCTACCTTGGGCCCGACAAATTTCGCTCAGCAATTCATTTTCACCTTGAGCGCTTTCCCTATGGTACTGCCACAGCTATAGATTTTTTTGATTCTGTTGAAAAATCCACCAAAATACAGGGCGTCAAAAATGCTTTTTCCTCCTTCATCAATAAACGAGGAGTGCCCCTGGTTAGCACAACGCTTAGTTGTGATGAGGGCCGTGCCGTACTTACAGTTAACCAGGAAAGATATTTACCCCTGGGCTCCACAGCAAAACGTGAGCAAACCTGGATACTTCCCTTTTGTTATGCCATGGAGGTGGATGACCAACTTAGCACCAACTGCAAACTTCTTGAAAAGCCCCAAGAACAAATATTTCTGAAGACTTGCCCAAACTGGATGATACCTAACGCAAAGGGAATGGGGTATTATCGATGGAGCCTGGACCCAGATAGTTTGATTAAATTAACGCATGCCTTTGACAAACTGTCAGAAGACGAGCAACTAAGCTATGCCGATAGTCTGGGGGCCAGTCTAGCTGCTGGAAAAATGGATTTTTCTACTTACATGCAAGCCATACCAGCAATGATTCGCAGCAACAACCAGGCAGTAGTTACCTCACCCATCGCTTTGTGGACATGGATTCATGAAAAACTGAATGCAGATGCGAAACGCATTTCAGCAAACCATATTTTAACCCACTATTCAGCGCGACTAGCAGACTTAAACAGCAAAGAAAAACTAACGCCCAGTGATGAATACATCCAGCGACGGCTCACCAACTTTGTCACCTTATATGGTAATGACCTGATATTGCGCAGCAAGTTAGCCCAACAAGCTATCGACTTTCTCCAATCCGGTGATAATTTGGAAACCGTGCAGTGGGACAATATGCGCACCGCCCTCATTATCGCGATAGAAGACCTGCCAACATTCGACTCAAGCTTTGGCAGCATTGTTAAACGTATACAATACCTGTTCCACAAAACCCAACGCTCAGTGGTACGCAATGCCATGCTGCAAGCCCTCGGCAGCGCAAAAAATGAAGAAAGCCGTACGCTCGCAAGATTAATGCTATTTGATACAAGACTTAAACTGAATGAAATACCCACACTGCTTGGCTCTTTAAATCGTTTGGAAATACCCCATGATAACTGGTCCTGGCTGACGCAAAATTATGAGCGTATTGTAAAACGTATGCCTGAGAACAAGCAGCAGTCTTTACCAAGATACGCTTCGGCATTTTGTTCGAAGAAAGAGGCTGAAAAAGTAGCTGATTTTTATGCTACACGCATAGACTCATTGCTAGGCGGGAAACGCAGCCTCGCCCAAACGTTGGAATCAATCAACTTGTGTGCGGCAAAACGCGATCGCCATCTCGATGACGCCGAGAGGTATTTCACACCTTAAACACCAGCGTTATTTTTACCTGGCTAAAAACACATAAGTCGTAAAGGAAAAGATTCGACAGCTGATGTTAGCTGCTCAAATAGATATGGAGCCACCACTAGGGTTTTAATAAGAATGGCATTGATCGCAGCGAGGGTGGCAATGACCAGGAGTTTGTGCCATATTTTGCTTAAGCTCCGAATGAACGTAACGATTACGAGCAGGCCGGATGAACCGGCTCCTAACGCCTGCACATTTCAACAATATAACTTCTAAGCACACCCTTTGCTAAAGCACTCTCCAAACGGGCCTTAACAATAAATATTCCCGTGTCAGAATGGAAATACATTGGTGTATTAACCCTTAATCAAGGTAAAATTTATTTCATCAAAA
>JAHRWB010000119.1 GCA_019090385.1 Pseudomonadales bacterium
ACCACTGTGTGCCTGGCTTCCGGTAGCAGTGAGGGCGGTCTAGCAGTTAATGTTGTCGTAGAAACCATATTGCCCTGTAATCTGACTATTCAGAGGCGTAGTATACTTTATTGGGCTTGATACGCAGGGGGAATAGAAACAAAATCCTGCGGTAGTACGAGGGAGCAATAGGTTTCAGAAAATAGCGGAGACTCAAAAAAAATGAAAAATAATATCGATACTATTAAGGATTTTGTTACTGCCTGGTCCAGATTGGATGCTAAGGAATTGGTAGAGTATTTCACTGAAGATGGTATTTACCATAATATGCCCATTGGCCCCGTGGCAGGAAAAGATAAATTGTTAGAGTTTATCACTGTGTTTTTGAAAGACTGGGCTAAAACGGAGTGGGAGTTAATAAATATTTCTGAATCCGGGAATGTTGTTTTCACTGAGCGAGTCGACAGAACGCAGATAGGAAAAAAATTGGTGGAATTGCCCTGCTGCGGAATTTTCGAAATGCAGGACGGTAAAATTAGTGCCTGGAGAGATTATTTTGATATGGCTACTTATACACGCGCATTGGAATAAACAGGGTCTGGAAGGGGTATCTTGATATGCAAACTTTAAAAATTGATATTGTCTCCGATGTGGTATGCCCGTGGTGTTACATTGGATATAAGCAGCTTGAAAAAGCGTTGTTGCTGATGAATGCTACGGCGAAGGTGGTAATACATTGGCATGCCTTTGAACTCAATCCAACATTACCCGAAGGTGGTGAAGATATTGGGGAACATATGCAGCGTAAATATGGTGTACAGGCTAAAGCCAAATCACCTCAACGTGAGCATATGCTAACACTTGCTAAAAGTTTGGGTATAGATATGAAATTTGGCAAAGGCCGGCGCATATACAATACCTTCAAAGCACACCGTGCTTTGTTCTGGGCGAGGCAGCAAGGCTGCCAAACCGAGTTTAAACTGGCACTTTTCAAAGCGTATTTTGAAGAAGGACAGGATCCATCTGATCCGGACGTATTGAGCAAGGTTGCGCGGGATTTGTCTTTGGATGAAAAGGAACTGCAAGGTGTTTTGAGTACTGACAAATATATAAACGAGGTCCGTGCCGAACAGAAAACAGTTTATTCAATGGGTATACAGAGTGTTCCAACATTTATACTCAATGAGAAATATACATTACCAGGTGCCCAGGATGCAGAAAGGCTTGCTAAAGCCTTTGATCATATTTGCGCTGAGGCAGCAGCTTCGTAGCCTATGCTTGTTCGCAGGATTAAAAATACCGGCATTGTGGGGCTGGGTCTCTTGTTAATGGTCGCGTGTTCACAAGAGTCTGACACTGATTCATCGCTATCAGCTTCCGGTTCTAATACCGTGTTATCTTCCGCATATCCAGTTCCTCCCCATGCCAAGAAAATTCCCAAAGACGTGAGTGCACATGGCGATTCGAGGATTGATAATTATTACTGGATGCGTGATGACACGCGCTCGGATGCCGAAATAATCGCGCATCTGGAAGCAGAAAACGCATATACCAACGAGGTCATGGCACCAACGCAAGTACTTCAGGAGCAGTTGTTTCAAGAAATGCTCGCACGTATTCAGAAAGATGATTCCTCGGTGCCTTATAAGAAAAAAGGCTATTGGTACTACTCTACCTTTAGCGGCGAAATGGAGTATCCGATATACGCTAGGCGCGCTGTTACCGCTCAGGATAGTCAAAATGCAGAAACCGGTGGGTTCGGTCAAGGTCAGTCTGGTAATGGCCAGGAAGAAATTCTGGTAAACGTGAATGAATTGGCTGCGGGTCATGAGTATTTCTCTTTCGCTAACTTAAGCGTAAGCCAGGATGGTCAGATCTTGGCTTATGCCACAGATACCCTTAGCCGGCGAATTTATACCATTGAGTTTAAAGATCTTAAAACTGGGGAGTTGTTGCCAGATAAACTCTATGGAGCAAGTTCTTCATTAGTGTGGGCAAATGATAATAAAACGCTGTTTTATATCAAAAGAGAAGCACAAACTTTACTGGAATATCAGGTATTTCGGCATACAATCGGTTCGCCGCAGTCTGAAGATGTGTTGGTTTATGAAGAAACAGACAAGACTTTTTATACTGACATTAGTAAATCGTTGGATGAAAGTCTGATATTTATTCGCCATGACCACACGTTGAAGTCGGGCGTCTCTGTGCTTGATGCTGATAATCCTGAGAGTGATCCCGAGTTATTTCAGTTTGTTGAGAAGGGTCATAAATACCAGATAAAAAAATCTGGAAATTATTTCTATATTCTTACTAACTGGAACGCTCGCAACTTTAGAATAATGCGCGTTGCCCAGGGTGATGGTGGAGATCGTAACAGGTGGCAGGAATTGGTTGCACATCAAAAAGATACTTTGATTACAGGTTATCTGGTTTTTAAGGATTTTTTAGTATTGCAGGAGATGCATCGCGTCGTGCCCGGTGTGCGGATCATACCACTAAAAAATAACGCCAAGCACAAAAAAAGTTACGCTATCCAATTTGAAGAAGAAGCTTTCGCTACAAGCTTTGAGGTGAATGCAAATTTTGAGTCAGATAAACTGCGTCTGAACTACAGTAGCCTGACCACACCGTCGTCGGTTTACGAATATGATTTGCTTAGTCGTTCTCGCACGGTACTAAAGCAACAAAGCATACCGGGTAAATTTGAGGCTAAAAATTATCAGTCTGAACGACTATTTGTAACCGCGCGAGATGGGACACAAGTACCAGTCTCCCTTGTGTATCGAAAAGACCTGTTTAAAAAAGATGGTAGCAATCCTTTATATCAATATGGTTATGGGTCTTATGGCGCTAATATTCAGCCGCGCTTCAGGATCAGTATCTTACCCCTGCTGGACCGAGGTTTTGTATATGCCATCGCGCATATCCGAGGTGGTCAATCTATGGGGCGTAGTTGGTACGAAGACGGTAAGTTGTTTAAGAAAAAAAATACCTTTAGCGATTTTATTGATGTGACAAAAGGTCTAATCAGTATGAAATACGCTGATGCAAACCGAACTTTTATTAAAGGCGGTAGTGCGGGGGGCTTGTTAATTGGAGGGGTGGTAAATATGGCCCC
The DNA here is from genome assembly GCA_019090385.1 of Pseudomonadales bacterium. Lineage (GTDB taxonomy): Bacteria > Pseudomonadota > Gammaproteobacteria > Pseudomonadales > Azotimanducaceae > DC-out156. Next base: position 3,101 of record JAHRWB010000119.1, read on the forward strand.
GGATTTATACACCGGGGCCATAGCAGATGTGCCGTTTGTTGATGTGTTAACCACCATGCTGGATGCAAGCATACCCCTCACCACAAATGAGTGGGATGAATGGGGCGATCCGCGAGAGCCTGATTACTATGCGTATATGAGACAGTACTCGCCCTACGACAATGTAGAGCGTAAGGATTATCCCGCACTAATGATCACCACTGGATTCCACGATTCGCAGGTCCAATATTTTGAGCCGGCCAAATGGGTAGCAAAATTACGTGAGCTTAAAACAGACAGTAACCTGCTGATATTCAAGGTAGATATGCAAGCAGGCCACGGTGGATCATCGGGTCGCTTTAAACCCTACCGAGATAAAGCCCTTGAATACGCATTTGTTTTTGATTTGGCAGATATTTCCAAGTAAAAACGCGAGTCATTCGAACATTACCAAGGTGTTTGAATGACATTTGGGCGGGTTTATGGCTTATTCGTGTACGGTTCGTGTAATTGTACCTGTAGGTACGTAATCAAAAATAAAAGTGATTTGATCCTCATTGCCTTTGTTGATTTCGCTGTGCCTCACCTGGTTATTTACTTCGTATGCTTCCCCAACACAAAACTCATAGGGTTGGTTACCGATTATAAAGCTGCTCTGGGAATTATTGGCAATAGGCACATGTATCCTGTGAGCACCCTGGGCTGATAAATCCTGCTCCGCGGATGCCTCGAACGCTTCTCCGGCGGGCAGGCGCGTAGTTATAGCCCGGATTATTGTGCCGCCAGCACCGTAGTGACTGGCAAGAATACTGTGCATTACTGGCACTGCGGCTTTCTCAAGTTGATCCCATGCGGGGCCTTTGCTCACCTCAATATGTGGCCAATGGCTGCAATCGCTCAATACAAGCTGAGCGGTGTTGGCATTGGATGCCATTGGGCTGGCTTCCTCTTTGGCGCTAATTGTGTCAGCCCACATTGGCTCTGGCATTTCCAATATGGCCTCTACCAGGGGTTGTGAATCGACAGCACCCAACATTTTTAATGATTTACCAATATCCATAGCGGACCTCACTTGTTACTGCCCATATGCGCAAACTGTGCCATTTTGCACACCTTTCGTCTAGCAGAGCTGACACTTGAGTTAAAAATATGTGCTGAATCGGGGGTAGGTCGGTGACCTGCAGGCTTTCACGATAAAGCGCGTTTTATTCAGCAAAAAAGTCTGCGATAACGGGTCGGAATCGATTCATATCAACTAAAAAGGAATCGTGTCCCTGAATGGACTCCAGGCAATTAAAACTGACGTCGTCTACTGCTGCTCCCAGGGCATCACTGAGTTCCCGTTGTTGCTGAATAGGAAATAATATATCACTGTTAACACCGATGACTTTGGCGCGTGTAATTTTTAATCTGGAAAATGCCTGCTCAATGCTGCCACCAAAATCTGCGGTATCAAAAAGGTCCATGGCCTGGGACAGATATAGATAGCAGTTTGTATCAAAGCTCCCAACGAAGCTGTTGGCCTGGTGCTCTAGATAGGATTCTACTTCAAAACTCAGGCTGAAAGGGCCCTCACTCGCAGTACCGATTGTGCTGAATGCACGCTCTCTCGCAAAGCGTGTTTCCCACTCTATTGCTGAACGGTAGGAGATCATGCCTAGTTTTCTGGCCAGTTTCATGCCACTTGCCGGGGGCGTGTCCAGATCATACAGCCCGTTTTTCCAGGTGGGGTCTTCACGGATGATCTCTCGTTGAAGTGATCGCAGTGCTATGGCGAAGGGCAGTGCCCGTGCCGCAGAGGATATAGAAACCAGTGAACGGCTAAGCTCTGGATATAAAAGACAGAAAGCCAAAGCTATCATGCCGCCCATGGAGGCTCCCACGGTCGAATAAAGTGAGTTTATTTTCAGTGCGTTGATAACTTCAACGCTGGCTTTTGCGATATCCTCGATACTGAGCTGGGGGAAATCCAATCGATAGATTTTACCTGTATCAGGGTTCACCGAAGCGGAGCCAGTGGAGCCAAAACAACTACCCAGTGAATTTACACAGACTACAAAATACTGTCGTGTATCTATGGGTTTGCCTGGCCCCACCATGTCCTCCCACCACCCAGGGGTGGTATCTTCTGTTGAAGATGCGATGTGGGCAGAGGGTGATAACCCGGTGAAAACCAGGACTGCATTGTCACGCTGGGAATTCAGCTCTCCCCAGGTTTCATAGGCTACTTGAGGGGAACTTAAGGTGCCTTTCTTCATTCGAAATTCACCCTCTATGGTGTGATAGTGCTTCGCCATGCAGATCTGCCCTTATACATTAGTGCTCACAGGTTGGAGTGAGAAATGAAGGTGAGTATAAGGTTTATGCTGCCCATCACCAAGACCGGCATAGATTTGGCTCGAAAGGATGGAAGATCGCGCTCGGGGAGCATGGTGTATATCTGGGTAATTAATGTGTGTTGGCAGCAATTTCCTGTCGTAGGGCACGTAGCATGTTGTGAATATCTTGGCCGATATGTGGCCCAAGGGATGCGGACTCTTCGTAGTTTTCATTGCGCCCGGATGCCCATTCATCCTCGGGGATGAAGTAACCCAGGGCCCCGCCGCTTAAGCCCATCATCAGTTGAACAGGGGCGGGTGAGTTGCTTTTAATTGCCAGCCCCAGGCGCGTTATAGCTGCGCCTGGAAGGGCAATGGCCTCCACTTGGTCTCCCAATTGAATTATGCTCAAACGTGCGTGGGCTGTGACATTCCACAAAGGGCCGCTAATATCTTCCTGGGTAAGGCCTAAAAAGTGCGCCAATATGAACCGAGTGTTCTCTACTGCGGTGGTAAAATCTTTGTGCCTGATGTGGATGCCCGTACCAATGGATTTACGCGATACCAAGCTGTTATAGGCTTCATAGGCAATACTTTCCCCATAATCCTGGGCGCTTTGCCATTCGTTTTCCGGAAAACCTGGCAGTGGATTTACGTCACCAAGCGTGCCATTGATATAAACTACAGGTGCTTCGGTAAGCTCGCTGGCCGTAATACGCAGATAATGCACATAATCGCTGGAGATGCTTTGGTTTTTGCTGCCAGTTAATATGGGTTGAGCCGCAAAATTGATTATCGAGCCCAGGCGAGTCCCGTTTTCAGACAGTGCTTCTATTACGGTCAGAGTATCATCGGTAATTTCCCAGCCTCGCTGATTAAAGTTCTTTATTGTGCTGGTTGAGTAAAACAAGTTTGCGGGGTGGCGATTTAGATACGCTTCGGAAACTGCCCTGGTGGTTTGTAAAACTAGTTCTTCAATATATTGACTGGGGGCTGCTCCCCACAGGCCGATTAAGTCAGGGGCTGCGTGGGTATGTGTCGCTCCAATAAAAAGGTTGTCCGTGGGTATTTTGGTGATCTTGCTGATTTTTTCGCTTATGCGTTTTACCAGGGTGCTGGGTAGCCCCAGACTATCGAGAACAACAATACACATATCGTTACTCGAGTCAGATACACACGCGGCGCTGGCTTTTAAGGGATCATGGATAGACTCGGCAGCGCCGCGTAATTTCCATAGGCCGTACCCGCCCATGTATATATTCCCGTCATTAATAAGTTCTTGGCTTGGTGTGATATCCAATACGGCAAATCCGACTTGGTGGGTTGCGGCATTTATTTCGCTGCCCAGATAAAAAATAAAACATGTGAAAAGGATTTGAATATAGTTGTGCTTTGCGAGCATATTGGGTGTCTTGCTCCTGATCTTTGCTAGCCTTTTCCTTAACCTTGCGTATATGGGCTTACACAATGCCATAAAATTTATATTGCAGGCAGGGGCTTATCCTCAGATTATCGCTTATTCTGCGAGGTATGGAAATAGTGTCGACTAATGGATATAGCGCTCAACTCTTGTGTGGAGAACCCAGCTGCATTTTGATTTTATCAGCTATTCGAAAGGCATTTGCATAAATAGTCCAGGTAGGCGTTACACTGCCGCCGTTAGGCATAAAGCTACCATCTGTGACAAACAAATTATCTGTGCCATGTACCCGACAGTCAGCATCCAGAGCTGAACTATGGGCATGCTTGCCGAACCTGAGTCCGCCCGCCATCAGATTAGCGGTGGGGGATGTAAAAGCATTGCCATAGTAGCTATGTGCGCCCATTTGCTTCATCACGGCTACACCTTTATCGACAATATATTTGGCTACCTTTAAGTCGTGGGGGTGGTAACCAACTTTGATTTTTGCGACGGGAGAACCCCATTGATCTTGTTTCGAGCTATCCAGGCTGACGTGGCATTCATCGGTGGGCAACCAATCACAGAATACCTCGAATTTAAAATCCCGTGATTGCGTAAAGTGGGATTTCAGTCGATGTTTGAATGCACTGCCCCACACCAGTTTACCGTCTTGGTCCCGCTTGAGTTTGTTGGCAGCTGAGGTAGGGGAAGGTGGGTCAAATACGAAATCGATAGTGCCGCCTTTAATCCGACCACCAAATTTTTCTTTGTCGTCAATGAAATACCAATCTTGCAATGCACGATTAAAAAATGGACCACGTATTTTTAGGGCGGCCGCATCGCTTGAATTGAGTTTGCTTAGATCAAATATGCCGTGGCCAGTACCACCGGCGCAGCAATGCAGGTTTTTTCCGATTTGCTGGTAACGATTGCCGATACCATCAGCATGTTTTTGCCCGGGAGAACTCAGCAGCAGTCGACTGGACTCCATGGAGTAACAGGCGACCACGATAATTTTTGCCTTGATGCGAGAAGGCGCTTGATGACTATTGGGTCCGTTGTCATAGTAGTCGACAGAAATGGCATTACCTTTGTTGTCCGTATTAATTTTGTAGGCTTTGGCGTGAGTAAAAATTTTGCAACGGCCGGTATTCACGCACTTGTCGAGCAGGGCAGCTCTGGAGCTGCCTTTTGCTCCGGAGTGGCAGCCATAACTGCCGCAATAACCAGAGTATTCACAAGCTGCTCGTCCGTCGTTGGGACGCGAGAGTATTGCGCGAGCCATTGGAAATGGGTGTAGTCCCAGCGCCTTCGCAGCTTTGTCAAACCTTGTGGCAATGGGGTGCTCGGCAGTGGGGGGAAAAGGAAAATCTGCTGTAGAGCGTGGCTCGAGGTTTGGATGCGGGACGACTTTTCCGGATATGCCTATCTCTTGTTCCACCTTGGTATAGTAGGGTTCCAGGTCCTCGTAACCGATAGGCCAGTCAGCAATGTTGGCTTTTTGGATCGGGCCAAATTCAGATAACAAACGGAAATCTTCGGGTTTTAATCGGTGAAAGTAGCCACTCATAAAATTGCTGGCACCGCCGACTATGTTGCCGCCCCAAAATTGACCGGTTGTGTTTGATGACCAGGTCCCGTCAGTTTTGGGGCTTTCCAGTATGTGGGGTTCATTTTGAATTTTGGAACGAAAAATTTTTCGTCGGGATAACATTTCATCTTTCTTAAAATCCTGTTCATCGTACCAGCCACCTTTTTCAAGTACGGCAACCTGGAATCCCGCTTTTGAAAGTTCATAGGCAACTGGTCCGCCTCCAGCGCCACTGCCTATGATGCAGATGTCGAATTCGTCCTGGGTGTGTTTTGTTGATATAGAGGCCATGGACTATGTGAAATCCAAATATGTTTTGCCAGTTGTTGGTCGGGGGAAGCCAGGTTGGTGTTCCAGCCAGCGCCATCCTTTTTGCTCGATATTGCCACCATAAACCGGGTCGAGCATGAGTGCTTCTGTTAGGTAGTACATGAGCAGTGAGATCCAGTTTTCTCCTGCGCGAGTGGATGCGATGCTATTGAGCACCCGATCCTGTTGAATGACGGTCAAGCTCGTAAAATCTGAAGCAAACGAACGTTGGGCCATATCATTGAGCCAGCTGCAGCCTTTGACTATAAATGCCGGGTCTCCGTCTTCAATATTTGCGGGGTCTTGTAAGGCCCCTTCAAGATAAGCCAGTGCATTTAAATCCTGCGCATCTGGTCCATTGCCATCTTTCGGAAACAGTTGCATTTGTACGGCATCAATGAGGGTGCGCTGGGCAGTTGATAAAACGAGGTTTTCAGGGATGTTGGCAGATGTCCCTGGGTTTTGTTGAATGGCAGTGGCACGCTGTAAGATGACTGGCTTACAGGCGGTGATACTGGCTAACATTGATGCCGATACACCCTTTGCCAGCAGGGCGCGGCGGCTCAAATATCTCTTTTGTTCCACTGTTCTAACATAGGTTTTAGGTTGGTAGGCACATGATCCCGGTGTTGAATCATGCCGTTGATATCGATGATAAACTCTGTAGGTGTACCCCATACACCGTATAGTTCAGTGACACTTTTGTCGTGATCAAAAGCCAACGGGTAATTGATATTTTGTACTCGCTGAAATTGTTTGCTGGCTTCTGCGGAATCATTCAGGCTGGTGTTCACAGCAATAATTTTTATTTGCTCGGATAGTTCGCTTTGAATATTTTTTAGATGAGGAATTTTTTTCATGCAGTAGTTGCACCAGGTATTCCAGAATACAAGGTAAACAGATTTTACCCCACGGTAGTCAGCCAAATTGAAATTGGTACCATCGAGTTGGGTAATCGTAAATTCCGGGGCAATTTGGTCTGCCAGTGCTGTTCCATAGGTGCCATTTACTGTATCCGCTTTCAGGGAATTCAGCTGGCTTGTACTGAGCATGACACAGATAAACACAACCAGATGTGCTCGATGGGCCATGAGTGCTTGAAATATCCGGTGAATGCTCATACTCCATAGACAGAGCTTATAGTTTAAGGTTCCTTGCAATGAATTGCAGCGTTCTTAGTTTCACGTTTTCTATATAGCTTAGCCCGTGTGTGCTCGAGGTATTCTGGGGGTTGTAGCTGTCCCTCTGTTGGTAGGAAGGCCTCTGTTGGTAGGAAGGCCCCTGTTTGTAGGAAGCCCCCTGTTTGTAGGAAGCCCCCTGTTTGTAGGAAGAAAGACGCCGTTGTCGAAAGTGGAGGTAATAAGCCCGAAATTTTAACCGTACTGGTTCTGAGATGCTTGCGAAGCAGCAGGCGGAGGCAATCATAAACAGGAAACCAGGCATGATGGGAATAACAATGCTGACCAGGCCAAGAAATAGCAAGCCTGTGCCGCATAGGGCTATAAAGAATTTTTTGGCAAAATGAAGTGTTTGTTTCACTTGTTTGGGTCCTCCAGCTCTCATTCATGTTCCCATTGAATTAAGCAGGAAATATGCCAATAGTAAACATTAATTAAAACAATAAGATAGGTTTGATGGTTACTTTTTTAGTGATGTTGAGCACCAATTTCCGGTCAGATTCCACATAGATTTCACTATAGAAAGCTTGCCAAACCGTTTTGAGGTATTGGCAATTGTCTCAAAATGAGACGGAATCGATTCCATATTTCAGACGTCTGCACAGCTTTCCTGGGCGTTCTGTCAGAAAATACAGTCTGCTAGTCATTCACCGGTGTTTCTTTGGCTTGGATCCAGATAATGCATCGGCTAAATAGGTTGCTGGCAATTCATGTTGATCTTCAAAGGGATGTGAGTAGTTATTGTCATGGATAAGGATGAGAGAAATTTGGCTGACAACAGTCCGGAATATTACGAGTTGGTATTTCTATTTCGCAAAGGTGAAATTGCGGTTGAGTTGCAATATGCGTCATTTGTAGCTTTGCTTAACGATGCGAATCGCCTGGAGCAATTTGCGTCCGAAAAGATTCAGTGTGTTTATGCCGCGGTGAGTAGCCGTTTGGCGTTAAGAGGTGCTGTTTGCTTTGAGTTGCAGTTTGACGAAAGTGGCCGGGTAGATGACGACTTTGGTGTGCCTCTGCGGCATTTGATGGAATCCGCAGGGATAGGCCCGGATTTAGGCGCAGGTCGAATCAAGCTGGCTTGTCGAAGTCAGTGTTCTATTTCCTGGCAGGCAATGAACCTCTGGGAGCCCAAAGGTGGAGATAACAAAAACCCACTAAATCTGGTGCAACGTGCTTTATGGAGGAATCGGCTGGGACTGATTATACGAAATGAGCTTGCAGATGCGGGTGGATATCAGGATTCTGCTCTACCACAGCTGGATTTGCGTGAGTGTGATACTAAGATAGATGATGCCTTTGATAATGAAGGTCGGGTCAGTTTGCAAGAGCTCATCAAGCAACACAAAAGTCAACTTGAGCAGCTCAAGACTAAATTTCGCGTTGAGTTGGAACGGCAACAAAATCAATATCTGGAACAGATAAAAAAGACTAAAGATGAGCAACAGCAACTTAAAGTTGCTCTGCGAATGGAGCAGCAGCGATCACTTCGCCTCCAACAGATACTTCGAGGTGAGCCTAATCATTGAATCCGGTTTGGAACTATCAGCAAATGTGTATACTCACACCATTCTATTTGCGTGGTAGGTAAGTGTGCAGCAGAAAAACTTGACTGTTTTTAATACGATTGGACTCATTGGGCGGCAGGGAAACCCTTTGGTTGCAGAGTCTCTTTCCAGAGTCGCGGCACTGGTATTGGGTAAGGAGCGTTCGCTTGTTGTTGAATCCGCTTCTGTGGATATGCTTGAAGGCGTGAGTGGTTACTCCGTAAGCAGCCGGCTGGAGATAGGTAATATCTGCGATTTGCTGATTGTAGTGGGTGGCGACGGTTCTTTACTGGGGGTGGCCCGGGATCTTTCCAGTGCAGGACTTCCCGTACTGGGTATTAACCGTGGGGGCTTGGGTTTTCTCGCAGCTATATCACCTGAACAGATTACCGCCCAGGTCAGTGAAGTGCTCGAGGGGGCATACCTGGCAGAAGATCATTTTCTTTTAAAGCTGAAGGTTCTTCGAGCTGGGCAGGAAATAGCCAGTACACCAGCAATGAATGATGTGGTATTGCACACGGGCACGCTTTCTCGCATGTTGGAATTTGCCTTATACATAGATGGTGAGTTTGTTTACGAACAAAAATCTGACGGGCTGATAGTTGCGACACCTACCGGTTCAACCGCCTACGCCCTATCGGCAGGGGGGCCTATTATGCATCCCAAATTGGATGCAATAGTTGTTGTACCTATGTTTCCGCATACGCTTACTTCTCGGCCCCTGGTAATTTGTGGTGATGCGGAGATTAAATTGCTGGTCAAGAAAGTGGGTGATATTGGGCCCCAGGTCAGTTGTGATTCCCAGGTGGATATCGACTTGCAACTCGGTGATGAAATTTATATCAGTAAATATGAGCATCGATTGAAGTTGATTTATCCTCTACAGCATAGTTTTTATGAATCCTGTCGCAGCAAGTTGGATTGGGCCAGTCGCCTGGGCAATCCCGCCGCCGGAGGCTGAGATTTTCTGGTGCTTTAAGGCGCTACATCAAGGTCCCAAAGTACACCTGGGTCATTCACCTCTAGTCGGATCAGATGTTCGGAGTGCCGCTTTAGTACTGATTTTGCACCCTGATCACCTGTTAGCGTTTGTAACTCATCAAATAAATTCTGAGTAAAACCCACCGGGTGGCCGGGTATTTGATTGAAATAGGGCTGGACTATTTTGGGATCAGCGTTTGCAGAATAATCAGTGCAGGTGACCAGATGTTTTTTAATAGTGGCCAAGGTACTGGGTTGCGATCGAGGCATATCTCCCAGTGCTAAAATGACGTATTTCCAGTGCGTGAGTTGCTTGATTCCGTCGCTTATCGTGTGGCCCATGCCTGATTCTGAATGTTCACTGTGGAGTATGTGCAGTCTGTCGGATTCGGGTAAAACTTGCTTGATGTATCGGCTGATTTCATCATCCTGGCGGCGCAAGATGACGGCGGTTTCATTATAAACGCTAAGATACAAGCGAATTGTAGCAACGAGGAGACTGGTGCCATTGGACATGACATGGCGACGTTTATCTGAACCGAAGCGCCTGGAAAAACCGGCGGCCAGTATTAATGCACCACCGCGCATTTAGTTATTTGCGACCTGTTTACCGGGAGTAAGCGCGTTTAGACATCCCTGTATTTTTCCTGATCGTACGGCAGTAATTTCTGCCAATATCGCAATGGCTATTTCGGGGGGAGTTTTGCTACCGATAGGTAGTCCGATGGGAGCGTGGAGTGAATCGATTTCACTTTGGCTCAGGTCGAGCGCCAGAAGGCGTTCCCTTCGGCTGGCTGAGGTTTTGCTGGAACCCATTGCCCCCACATAAAAAGCCTGGGTTTTTAGGGCTTGCATTAATCCCATGTCATCTATTCGTGGGTCGTGGGTGAGCGCAACGATAGCAGTCGCCTCGTCGTCAGCCAGATCGCGAATGGCATCGTCGGGCATATCACAAACCAGGGTAACGCCCTCTTGATCAAAATCGTCAATCAGGTGCTGTCGCGGATCGCAAACTGTCACCAGATAATTGAGGGCCTGGGCCATTTCTGCTAAATAACTGGATACCATGCCTGCGCCAATAATGAAGAGCTGGTGCCGTGGCCCAAAGGTATGCATGAGCTTTTGGCCTTTTTCATCATAAACCAGCTTGTTAAAGCGATTGACAGGTTTTAACTCAGGGTTTTGTGAGGTTTGATTCAAAGTCAGGCTGCGCTCTATGTATTTCCGCTTTACGAGTGAGCTCAGAATACTTTCAAAATGCGATAATGCCGAGGGTAGGACAGGTTCAACGATGACATGTAAATGGCCACCACAGGGCAAACCCAAACGCTCAGTTTCTTCAGGAGTTATGCCGTACTTTATATACTCGGCAGATTCCTGGGCGAGTTCTCCACCGGTGAGGCTGTTCAGCAAGTCATCTTCCACACAGCCCCCAGACAATGATCCCACCAAGTGTCCGCTTGCGCTGCAGGCTAGCAGGCTGCCGATTGGTCGTGGTGAGGAGCCCCAGGTTTCAACGACGGTGGCTAGCCAGCAGGTTTCATTGCTTTGCAACCATTGGCAAATTTGTTCAATAACCTGTCTGTCAGTCGCTTGCATGCTCAGTATTCCTTCTACATCGTCAGGTACGTCTATTATTCGCTCTTGCACTGTGCTTTTATTTGTCTATTGCGCCTTGCTTCTATTTGTTATCGCGCTGCACCGGCTTTTAAACTTGTAATAGATGGAAGTCTCGTTACTGTATCGCAGTATAAGTCAGTTTCAGCCGAGAACGCAGCATTGAATAAACAAGAAAACCCAGGACCTGTCCATAGCTTTGAGATTGAATCCCATGTAGATCTGGCTTCATTTTGCCAATTACTGTGGCAGCGTAAGCTTCCACACCGGGTGATTAGCAATGTGCAAGGTCGTTTTCTGGTGGTGGGTAGTGATCAGGATATGCTCAGGGTGAAAACGCTCTTTCACGATTGGAGCATGATGAGTGATGCGGATCGCAAGCTGGCAAGCAACGCAGCAGAGGGTGCCTGGGTAGGTAAGTTACTGAATCAGGCCAGGAAGTTACCGGTTACGGCAATGGTCAGTCTGGTTGCACTGTTGATTTATTTGCAGATGCATTTTTTTGATCCGGAAGTTATTCGTATGCTCAGTTTTGCGCCCGCGGTCCCGTCCGAATTTTCTGGGGGATTGCGCTTTGAATCCTTATCGGAGACATTTAGCCGTTTGCAGTTGTGGCGCTTGATTAGCCCGGTGTTCATGCATTTTTCCGTGATGCATCTGGCCTTTGATCTAACAATAGTTATCTATTTTATGCGGCGAGTGGAAACTCGGTTAGGCTCAGCGTTTGCGCTGCTGTGTTTTTTACTAATTGGTATATTCAGTAATTTTGCACAGTACTACTTTACCAGTGCTTCTTTATTCGGTGGTCTTTCTGGTGTGGCCTATGGTTTGGTGGGTTTTGTGATAGTTATGCGGCGTGCCTTCCCAGAGGTAAGTGAGTGGGCTGTGAATCCTGCTTTCCTGGTGGTGATGGTGGTGTTTTTAATCTTATACAGTACCGGCGTGACGGAGTTGTTTAATTTGTATATTGCCAATGCTGCGCATTGGGCTGGATTGGTTGCCGGCATGTTACTTGCCGGAGTTTTAGTTATCAGGCGTAAATTTAAACTTCAGGGAGACAGATCAGAATGATATTGGGTAGTGGTGCCATTAGCAAAATGCATGTAGAGCATAAATCTCCTGCCAGTTATCATTTGCCGCTTGGAGATGGGTTGGTTGCAATGAACGAGCTTATTGGGCATCGAATTAGGTTGGAATTTCTATCCAAAATTAGTTGTGCACACTGTGGACGAGTAACCAAGAAAAGCTATGCAGGTGGTTACTGCTTTCCGTGTTTTAAAAAGTTGGCGCAATGTGATTTGTGCGTTATGAGTCCAGATCGTTGCCACTATGCCAAAGGCACTTGTCGTGAACCGGCTTGGGGTGAGGAGTTTTGTATGCAGCCCCATGTGCTCTATTTGGCAAACTCTACCGGTCTAAAAGTTGGCATAACTCGCACCTCCCAAATGCCCACGCGCTGGCTTGATCAGGGTGCTGTACAGGCTATCGTATTGATGCGCACGGCAACCCGATATCAGGTGGGCTGTGTTGAGAAATGTTTGGCAGAATTTGTGTCAGATAAAACCAACTGGCGCAAATTGATAACGGGTGATTCACAAAAGGTGGATATGCAAGCGGCAGCACTAGCGCTTCGCTCTGAAGCCGCTGAAAATTTTACGCTGCTGGATGAAAAATTTGGTGCTGATCTGGTTTGGGAAGAAGCTAGCGAGGTGCACGAATTTCAGTACCCCGTAGAGCGCTACCTTGATAAGGCAAAAACGCAAAAACTGAAACCTGATGAAGCGCTGGAGGGAGTGCTCACCGGCATTCGAGGCCAGTACTTGCTTTTGGACAGCGGTGCATTCAATGTCCGCTCCCATACATCACATCATGTTGCTCTTTCTCGTCTATAAGATAGTGAGCTTTATCTGATGTGGGTGATATACACCGATCTTTTTAAATTAAATTGAATACGGGTCTACAACATTATGCATGAGGCACATCCTTCGGCTACCAAGTTGGAAGAATATCGGGTACCGGCTTATTTGGTTGATGAAACGCACCTGAGTTTTGACCTGTCGCCAGAATATACTGACGTATCCAGCCGGCTCCTGCTGCGTAGAAATCCGGATGGTATGCGTTCCGCTGGTCATCTACGCCTTGATGGCCAGACATTGGAATTGTTGAGCATAGAATTGGACGGACGTCCGATTAGTGATAACGAATATCAGCTAGGCGATGAATGCCTGGAGCTTTTTAATGTGCCGGATCGCTGTGAACTGACCTTGTGCACACGAATTTATCCGGAACAGAATACCGCACTGGAGGGGCTATATAAATCGGGTATGTACTGTACCCAATGTGAGGCGGAAGGATTTCGGAAAATCACCTATTATCCAGACAGGCCGGATGTACTATCGAAATTTACTACGACGATTATTGCCAATGATTCGGACTACCCGATTTTGCTGTCAAACGGGAACAGAGTGGGGGAGGAGCGGCAGGCCGATGGTCGTTTGGCAGTTACCTGGCATGATCCATTTCCTAAACCCAGCTATTTGTTTGCTTTGGTGGCTGGTGATTTAGCGGTATTGGAAGATAAATACACCACTGGTTCGGGTCGCGCCATTGATTTACGTATCTATTCTGAATCCCATAATATTGCCCACTGTGCTTATGCCATGGATGCGCTTAAGCGTTCGATGCGCTGGGACGAGGGCGCCTTTGGCCGGGAATATGATCTGGATAGTTTTATGATCGTGGCGGTCGACGATTTTAATATGGGAGCAATGGAAAATAAGGGTCTTAATATTTTTAATACCTCCTGCGTGCTGGCTTCACCGGATACAGCAACGGATGCCGCCTATGAGCGCGTTGAGGCGGTAGTGGCACATGAGTATTTTCACAACTGGTCCGGTAATAGAGTGACTTGCCGTGATTGGTTTCAGCTGAGCTTAAAGGAAGGTTTTACAGTTTTTAGGGACGCGCAGTTTAGTGCAGATATGAACTCTCAAACGGTGAAACGCATCGAAGATGTTAACTTTTTACGGACCGTGCAGTTCGCTGAAGATGCAGGCCCTATGGCCCATCCAATTCGGCCAGATTCCTACATCGAAATATCTAACTTTTACACTACGACGATCTACGAGAAAGGCGCTGAAGTGGTACGCATGATCCACACTTTGTTGGGCGCTGAAAATTTTCGTTCAGGTTCGGATTTATATTTCCAGCGTCATGACGGGTGCGCGGTAACCACTGAAGACTTTGTTCTGGCGATGGAGGATGCCAGTGGGGTTGACCTGACACAATTTCGCCGTTGGTATTCTCAAGCCGGCACACCACATTTAAGCGTGAAAAAACAGCAGGCCAGGGATGGAGTTACATTGTTGATCAGACAGTCCTGTCCGGATACGCCAGGGCAGGCTGCAAAATTACCCTTCCATATTCCTCTCAAAATGGGCCTTATTGGAAAAAATGGCAAAGACATGCTGGGTGGCTCCAATCCAAAGCTGAATATATCAGGCAATGCCACAATCGAAGATGTTGTTGGGAGTTCCAGTTGCCTGGTGCATCTAAAAGAACAGGAAACGCGTCTGCAGATATCATTTCAGGGGGAGCAAACTGGAGAACCTGATGAGATAGCGGTGAGCTTACTGCGGTCGTTTTCAGCACCGCTTACCGTTGATTTTGAGCGTACATCTTCGGAACTGTATTTTTTGGCAGCCCACGATACAGACGGATTTGCGCGCTGGGATGCCATGGTGCAGGTATTTTGCAATCAACTTGCAACGGTCCGGGAGCATACTGCCGGGGATGCAGAGCCCATCACTGCTGAATTCGAACAACTAATCGGGCATCTAATCGAAACATCTCTCAAGGCTGCTGATGATGGTGAACAAAAAGCGATGTTTGCCAGCATGTTGGTGGTTCCAGGAGAATCTTATCTGCATGAGCAAATGCCGATAATTGATGTTGAAGGTATTGCTCGGGCGCGGGAGACGCTCCGAGCCAGATTGGGAATGTTGATGTTTGAGGAGTGGCAAGCTCTGTATTCGATCAATCAATCTGATGGTGTATACACACCAGGAGGTGTGCAGAGCGCACGGCGGGGACTAAAAGCCGTTGCACTGGGTTATATGTCCATGTCTGAGGACCCCATGCATAAACGTATCGTCCACTCTCTGGTGCAGGAATTAATGGACAATGCAGATAACCTTACCGACCGGATGTTGGCATTGAGAATCGCATTGGGTAGTGAGGCTTTTGCGGAATCGGAGCTTCAGCAATTATTGAGTGAGTTCTATCAGCGCTGGAAAGGCTTTAAGTTGGTCGTTGATCAATGGGTTCTGGCCCAGGCAACTTGCCCGATGGGACAGGCGCTGAAACGGGTAGAGGTATTGGAGCGGCATGAAGCATTTGATGTAAAAAATCCGAATAGTGTACGCATGCTTTACGGTGCGTTCTGTTCCCAGAACCACCGGAATTTTCATCAGCTTGATGGCAGTGGTTACCGGTTTTTGAGTGAGCGAGTGAAGCGCTTGGATGCTTTGAATCCTCAAATTGCCGCCCGTCTATTGACGCCTCTTACGCGTTGGCGAAGATTTGATATAACACGCCAGGGTTTGATGAAAACTGTCCTGACGGATCTGCTTGAGCAGAATGCAGGTTCAAAAAATTTGTCAAAAGATGTCTATGAAATTATCAGTAAATCTTTGGCAGACTGAACACAGGCAAGAATGTTATAAGGGATATAAATCCGGTAGCGTGTGGTCATTATGCCTGGTTTTGATTAAGTGCTTGCTGTTTTGGATACGCATGGATTTCACCTGTTCAATGATTTGTTTCCTGAGTGAGGCATTGGTATCGATTGGTTTTTCTAAATTCTGGGCTACTACTGGCATTGAGTGCTGAGCTGCTGCTGATGTCAGATTACTGTCCTGTGCAGCATAGATTTTTTCGCTGAGTTGATAAAATAGCTGCTGTGATTCCTTATGACGGCAAAAAACCTGAATAGCGGCGTTGGGTGCAAGTTGGTAGTGTGCTGCTAACCAATCTGTCAGTGTTGATTTGATGGCGTGGAGATCATTGTTCTGAACAGCTGATTCCAAATCCTCAAAGCAATTACGTTCATGCTGAATCTCAGTACTTACTCCAAAACAGCGTTGGTAAATCCGGCGTATCGTATATACCAGGCTTGTGCGTTTGATTAAAAGGGCAATAAAAAAAATCAGTAACGCCAGTAGTAAGATCATCACCGTCTGTATTGAAGATAATAAGCCTTGCGGGGCATTCTGCTCTTGGTGTTCAGCATTATCCTTTATATTGAATTCTTGTTCCGGGGAGGCTGGCTGGGTTTCTGGTATGGGTGAATTGTCAGCCAAGTCGTTGGGTGCCGCTGGATTAAGGGCAACCTGCATATTATGTTCGTCAATACTGGCAACTTTGACTTCTTCGGTCACTGTGTCCCACCAGGTCAGGCTAATTTTTGGCAAGTTGATATGGCCGCTACGTTGGGCGGAAACAGCATAGCTTTCTTTTCTTATTCCTGAGAAGCCATTGGCCATGGTACGTTCTGAAATATCTGCAGGATCAGGGTAGGCACGCAGTGCTTTCGGGAACTGTGGTGTGAGAGGCGGAATAATTGAACCAATGTTTGCACTGGCATATACCATAAGTATGCGCGTAACCGGAATGCCAACTACAAGTTGATCCGTATGGGCACTCCAGGATTCTGCCAGGGTTACCTGGGTTGCCGGTAGCCAGGGCTGAGAGCTGGGGTAGGTTGCCGGGATGGGTTTTACATTAATGGTGTATGCCTCAGACGTGGCACTGATGCGTGTACGGCCCCCTGCAAACCCGGGTTGGGATCTCAGTCTGACATAGCTACTTGCATTTGTAGCGGGTATGACCAGGTTGCCGCTTCGTTCTGGGTAGATAGCGTATTTTTGTTCCGTCATGGTGTACTGACGGTTGTTAATGGTTACTGCCTGGGGGGTTAGTGGAGAGAAGCTTTTAACCACAGCGTGTGCAATCTCGGGTGCAGGAGGGGATTCACCATATATTTGTGCACCACGTGCGTAGTACAGTTTGCGTGAATATATTAACTGGGCCTGGACGTAAATGTTATCTGCGGAAATTTCTGACTCAAAGAATATAAGCGATTGAATAGCTGCACGGACTTGCTGGTCCAGCGGATCGACGCGCAAACTTAGAGGTTCAGAGTGCTCAGCTCCAAGGCTAATGGCGGGTATGGTAAGCTCTCCGGTTTTTTTGGGTTCGAGTGTTAATTGCCAATCTATCCAGGAACTAACACGACCGTTGATGCTTTGATATTGGCTGTTGGTTCGGTTGCCGAGTATAGTGAAATCTTTCTCAAGAGGGGAAAAATCTGGTTCACCTTGTTTATCAGAGCGTAGGGTTAATTCTATTGTCTGGGTTTCAAGGATAGTGGAGCGGTCCAGGAAGGCACTGAGTTCTGCATGGGTATTGAGCACCGGCAGGCATAAAAGCAGAAACATCAGGCAATGAAACCAGCGTAAATTATATCGCTGCCTGCTTCCAGTACAGTATATAGTCACCAGACTTGCTCCGATTTTTTAGCTTGATACTCACCCCGCCGAAGGCGCTGATTTGTTTCATGTTGAAATTTGCGCTTCAGCAATCCGCCAGGGTCGTCGGGCACTCTGCGTAACCACTGTTCCATGGCTTCTTGCTGTTCATCGCGGCTCTCTTCTTCAACACTTTGCATATCGGTTTTGGGCTGGTCTTTTGGGTCCGCTTGTTGTTCAGATTTTTGTTCTTTGTCTTGTTTTTTTTCCTGGGAGGGTTGTTGCTGATCTTCCTCTTTTTGCTGGTCCCCTGAATCTGTACTTGAATCCTGTTGAGATGCATCGGATGACTGATTGTCCTGAGACCGATCCTCTTGCTCTCCTTCTTTGTCCGGATCTGAAGATTGTTGGTCTTGTTCCTGTTTAAGTTGCTCTACCAGCTGCTTGTTAAACTGAGCATTTTCATGAGTGGGATTTTTGGCGAGCACTTTCTCATAGGCTTTTATCGCGCCGGAATAGTTACCTAATTTGGCGAACGCATTTCCTGCATTGTAATTTTGCTCAAGACTACTGAAGGTGGAAGCCGCTGAGTCGAAGGCACCGGCACGGTACTCCGCTGTGGCCTGCCAATCCTGCTGCTGGAATAGCTGTGCAGCTTTTTCTGCCTGTCCGGAATTGAGCGCATTATAGGCTTGTTGGTCCGTGCGCTGCCATAGACCGCTCCAAAAGTCATCCAGTGTCGATGCGCGTACTGGGCTCGGTAATATTGCAATACAAAGTATAAGTAGAAAACCTCTGCGAAAGCTTATTGCCATAAGCGGGATAAGCAGGAGCAAGAGCAGATAACCACGATCGGCCCAGACGTCGAACTGGCGTTCGACCTCTTTGGTTTCCTGGTTTTCGCCAATAGGGCTTCCCAGTAGATAGCGTATATCAGCATCGCCAATGCCTGATTGTCTGAATCTGCCAAAGCTTCTGCTGGCGATTTTTTCCAAATGACTTGTATCGAGTTTTGCAATAACCTGGCGCCCCTGGGAATCTGGCAAAAAGTCGCCTTTGCGGTTCATAAAATCCAGTGGTATGGGGCCACCTGGCTTTGTGCCGATGCCCAGTATAGAAATGGGGATGTCTCGGCTTGCGAATTTCTTTAGATCGGAACCCTCGGAGATGCCATCTGTTAGCAGCAATATTCTGCCCCGTAATAAATGCGCACTGGTAATTAAATTACGTGCTAGTTCTACAGCTAGTTCAGGGTTACTTCCAGCTACCGGCATCATTGCTGGACGCAGTGAAAGCAGCAGGTTTTCTATTGTGTCCGTATCATCAGTGAGCGGTGTGACGATATGGGCATCACCGGCGTAGACCACAAGGGCCGTGTATCCTTCATCTCGGGTGCGAAGAATATCCGTTATTTTGTGGCGAGCATGGATGAGTCGGGATGGTGATAGGTCCTGGGCGTACATAGAGAGCGAAAGATCGAGAATGATAACAAGTGCATCATTCTTCTGTTCCATGCGCTGGGGCAGGCGATTCCAGGTAGGTCCCGCCAGTGCCAGAGCCATTAGAACGAGACCTATCGCGGTCAGAATTGAGACCCAGATATTTTTGTGTTCGCTTTTCTTTTCCAGTAACACGGCGAGCAATTCAGGCTGAATGGCTTTTCGCCACTCAGAATTTGCAGCTTTGTCTTTCAATATTATCCATGCCAGTACCATTGCCGGAACGATCGCCAGTAGCCAAAGAGGCCTTAGAAAATGGAACTCTGCGGGATTAAAAAGAGCCACTGTGTCCATCAGGTTTTTACCGCCCGGGTATTAGAAAGTAGCAGACTCAGGTAAAGAACAATGACGACAAGCCAGGCTGATCCCAGTGGCCATACGAACAAAGACTGGGTCGGTCTGAATACTTCCGGATCCTGTTCAACGGGCTCTAGGGAATCGATCAATGCATATATCTCGCGCAGCTCTACGGTATTGTGGGCTCTAAAATACTCTCCACCGGTGGCTTCAGCGATACGCGTTAGTGTTTCCTCATCGAGATCTGCAGAGGGATTTATTTTTCTGGGGCTGAAGGCACCTAAAAACCCGCTTACCTGCATTTCGTTGGAGCCCACACCGATGGTATGTATTTTGACATTGGCGTGACTCGCGAGTTCAGCAGCTTTGATGGGTTCTATTTCCCCTGCATTACTCGCTCCATCGGTAAGTAATATGAGTAAGCGAGTGGATTCCGGGCGCTCCCTCAGCCTTTTTACCGCCAGTCCTATTGCATCGCCAATGGCTGTTTTTCCTCCAGCTATGCCCACGGGTGCTTCCGTGAGAAATTTAGTTACGGTATTTAAATCGAAGGTTAATGGTGCCTGAAGGTAAGCGTTGCTGCCAAATAAGATCAACCCCACTCTATCGCCCTGTCTTTGCTCAAGAAACTCGGAAACGACGGATTTAACGACGACCAGTCTATTTACCTGGCGCTTGTGTAATTCCATATCTTCGGTATTCATACTTCCAGATACGTCCACGGCCATGATCATATCGCGCCCGGTTACACTCAGATTTACCGGTTCACCAATCCACTCCGGCCTGCTGGCAGCGGTAATTAGTAAGATCCATGCAATCCAGAGCAGTATCAGTCTCCATCCGGAAGAGGATTTCCCGGAGGGGGTTTTATCAGTATGAAAATAATCCATATTGGGAACCGACAAAGCCGCCTGGCTATTGGATCCGGAGAGCATCCTCACCAAAATAGGCAGTGGCAATAGCAGAAACATCAACGGCCAAATAAATTCAATCATGCAGATTTTTCCATTCTTCTTATCACCGCGATAACAGATGTGTGCAAATCTGTCAGGTCTGCTTGGGAATGCGTCTGGTATCGCTGATCTCCCAATGCTTGTCCTGGGCCTTGGGTGAATTCAGTGCTACAGGAAATATCATCCAGATATGTGAGCCAGCCTTTACCGGATAGTGGTGCGACATGACTAGCTCGGTCGCTGTGGATAGCCGCGCGTTTCAGTAGTTGATTCAGCAGCTCAACATATTCGTTAGATGTAATGTTGTGCTGGATATAGGCAGTATTGTGATCCAAAATTATATCGCGGGCTTGTTTGAAGGGCTGATGACGAAAATGACGGTTAAGCAGATGGCGGTAAAGGTAAGCTATACCAAGCAGTATCAGTATGCCCAGAACCCACCAACCTGGCGCAGGTGGCCACCAGCCGGGAGCTATTGGGATCTGGATATCTTTGAGTTGCGCGAGGGGATCCATTGGCTAACCCGAGTAATTTATTAGATGGTTGGCCAGATTTTCTTCGGCGGCTTCAGCAGTGGAAATCTCCTCAAAATGCATACCGTAGCTTTGACAAAAACTTTGAATCTGGTCGTGAAATTCTTGATATCTTTGCTGGTAACGATCTCTTAATTGCTTGTTTCCAGTATCGATCTGGTTCCTGGACTGACCATCCGTGATTGCATACAGGTTAGCCGGCGGGAGTGTTGCTTCCAGGGGGTCAGAGATCAGTATGAGTGTCAGGTCATTGTGTCTGCTGAGAGCCAGCATATGTGGTTTCCATAAATCAAAGGGGGTTCTAAAGTCACTAACGATATAAATTTGGTGGCCGTTGTGGGCTGTTTTCTTCAATTGCGCAAGGGCACGGGAAAAATAATTTTCAGCACTGTTTTGCCGGGTATTCCTATTCAGTTTTTGATTTGCCTCACTGATTAAATTCAAAAAACGCACTAGCGTGCGAACACTGCGCCGGGGTTTTATTGCTTGAATGGTTTGGTTGTCCAATACCAGCCCGCCGACTCGGTTTCCCTGATTCAGTGTGTGCCATGCTAGCACGGCACTGACTTCAGCAGCTGCCACAGATTTAAGACGATTGATGCTACCAAAAAACATACTCTGTGTTTGATCACACAAAATGAGTGTGGGGCGTTCGCGCTCTTCTTCAAAGATCTTGGTGTGGGTCTTGGCTTTGCGAGCGCTGACTCGCCAGTCAATCGTTCTTACATCATCTCCACTTTGGTATAGCCGGACTTCTGCAAAGTCCATACCCCGCCCACGCATTTTTGATCTACGGTGTCCGCCTGTCATTCGGGTTCGTGCACGGCGAGGGGTTTTTGCGCCAAAATGTCTGGTTCGAAAACCTAATAGATCGTCGAGCTTGGCGTATGCGCCCAAAATCATGTGTGGAGTTGTTTTCAAGGAACTGGAACGATTTCGACAATGTCATCAAGGATTTTATCGGCAGTAATACCCTGAGCATCGGCTTCAAAACTCAGGATCAGTCGATGGCGAAGGGTGTCATGTACCACTGCCTGCACATCTTCCGGTGTCACAAAGGTTCTGCCATCCAGCCAGGCTACAGCGCGGCTGCATAAATCCATTGCTATAGTGCCGCGTGGACTGGCACCATAGTCTATCCAGCGGGCAATTTCTTCTCCGTACGCCTGGGGGTTTCGGGTCGCCATAATCAATTGTACGAGGTACTCTTCTACAGAATCGGCCATGTGCAGACTTATTATTTCCTTACGTGCGGCAAAGATATCTGCTGCAGCAATCATTTGAACAGGCTCCTGGTTGCCTAACTCGAGGGTTTCGCCTCTTACCAGCTGTAAAATTTTGTGCTCGGCCTCTTTGTTCGGGAAATCTACCCTTAAATGCATTAGAAATCGGTCCAGTTGCGCCTCTGGTAGCGGATAGGTGCCTTCCTGCTCAATAGGATTTTGTGTTGCCATGACGAGAAATAGCTCAGGTAGAGGGAAAGTTTCTCGGCCGATGCTGACCTGTTTTTCGCCCATTGCTTCGAGCAGTGCAGATTGTACCTTGGCAGGTGCGCGATTAATTTCGTCTGCCAAAAGTAGATTATGGAATACCGGGCCTTTCTGGAAAATAAAGCTACCATCTTCTGGCCGATATATTTCGGTGCCCGTTACATCACTCGGCAATAAGTCGGGAGTGAACTGAATTCTGTGAAAGTCTCCTTCCACAACGTTGGCCAGCTCTTTTATTGCCCGTGTTTTGGCCAGTCCTGGTGCGCCCTCGACTAAAAGGTGGCCGCCGCATAAAAGCGCCAGCACGAGGCGCTCAACAAGTGTTTGTTGCCCGATGATCCTGCTGTCGAGCCACTGAATGGTGTTTTTAACCTTAATAAGCGTTGGGGATGATTCTGACATATGTTTCCAGAAGGCCTCATGGGCCGATGGTTGATCTTAATGGGACGGTAAAACCGCGTAATTTAAACTTCTCTCACCTTATAGTCCAGATTGTCTATGCTAATCTTATAAGCGGTCAAACAGGTTGGGTTGATGCCAGATAAAAAACCGAATAGAAATGCACCACCAGCACTTCGGCTTAGACCGCATGTCATTGTAGATTTATCCATAAATGCTGACTCTATTCAAAAACTGTATGCGGGTAGAATTAATGGGGTGTCTGCGCTCAGCCGTGATGGCAGACGCATCCGTTTTCCAGCCAATATATTGAGACCCTTTGTCGGTTTTGATGGTGTTCAGGGAGTTTTTCAGTTGACTATTGATTCTGAATCCAGACTACAGGAGATAAAGCGTTTGGGTTAGACTATAGCTTAATTCTTAGGCATAGACTTCTAGATTTGTTGTACGAAATTGCACGTCAGGCACTGTTTTTGCTCCCAGCAGAAGCTTCCCACAATATTACCCTGGATATGATTCGCTGGGCTCACAAAATGGGTTTGCTAAGTCTTATGCCAGCTTCCATATCCAAGCCAGTGAGCTGTATGCAACTGGAATTTCGTAATGCTGTAGGACTAGCTGCGGGTTTAGATAAAAATGCCACTGCGGTGGAAGGACTAATGGCCCTGGGCTTTGGTTTTGTAGAAGTGGGTACGGTGACGCCTCGAGCACAATCCGGCAATCCGAAACCCAGGCTATTTCGCTTGCCCAATGAGCAGGCCATTATTAACCGTATGGGTTTTAATAATGAAGGCATGCAGGCTATGCGGATTAGACTAGAGGCAGTCCGTAACCGGGACAAGCTGGGTGGGGGTCTTATTGGGGTGAACATTGGCAAAAATAAGGATACGCCGAATGAAAGCGCTGAGCAGGATTACCTGGCTTGTATGGATGAATTATATGCGCTGGCTGATTATCTGACGGTAAATTTATCTTCACCTAATACACCGGGGCTCCGAGAGTTGCAGGATAAGGACAGGTTACGAACCTTATTAGGCAGTTTACGTGAAAGACAGCTGAAGCTAGCCGATAGTGCTGGGCCTTATACCCCGCTGCTAGTTAAAATTGCTCCGGATTTGTCTGAGCAGGCGATATGGGATGTGGCTGAAATTGTGCAGGATATAGGCATTGATGGGGTAGTGGCGACCAATACCACCATTACTCGTCCAACTGCCCAGAGCGGGCGAAAAACTGCCCAGAGCTCAGAGAAAACTGCCCAGAGCTCAGAGAAAACTGCCCAGAGCTCAGAGAAAACTGCCCAGAGTGATGAGATAATGGCTCAAAGTGGTGGTTTCAGTGGCTTGCCACTATTTGAATTATCACTGGATTGCGTTAAAAAAACCCGGCAAAGGCTGGATAATGGCAGCCCCATTATTGGGGTCGGTGGGGTATCTGATCCCAGCAGTGCGCTGAGAATGCAGGCAGCAGGTGCTTCTCTCATTCAAATTTATTCAGCATTCATTTATCAGGGCCCGGAACTTATTCGACGCATGGCCGCGGTTTTATAAATTCTTCAGATGCTGTTTTATTTTTAAGTCACGTTTCAGTGCACTTTCAACCAGTTTCTCCACTAATTCGATAAAACTGATATTCAAGGCGCGTAATCCGTCGGGATATAGGCTGGTAGGTGTCATACCTGGCAGTGTGTTCACTTCAAGAAGCACAATCTCATTGTCGTCTGTCACGATAAAGTCAGCTCGGGATAAATCCCTGCATTTTAAAATCTGATGCGCTGCAAGGCTTATCTCCTGTAATCTGCGTGCGGTTTCATTCGGTATGGTTGCCGGGATGATATGCCCGCTCAGCCCTGTGGCATATCGGTGTTCATAATCGTACCAGGCACCCTCGGGCGTGGTTATTTCAATGACCGGGGTGGCAATGCTATCTTCGCCCTCCAGGTCAAGAATTCCAACGGTCATTTCCCGTCCCATAACAAAAGGTTCAACTATTACATCTACTTCGAGCGAAAAGGTTTCGCGCAGTGCTGCGGCTATATCTCCTCCATTCATAAGTGGGACTACTCCCAGAGCAGATCCCTGATTTACAGGTTTTATAACAACCTGCTTACCCAGGCGTTTTTCTATTTCGGTTGCGGCTTGTTCAATGTTGGCAGAAGCACGGTATTCTAAATCTTCACATACAGGAAGACCCACAGAGCGAAATAGGGATTTGGCGATTCCCTTATCCATTGCTGCTGCACTGGCACGGACACCGTTGCCCACATAGGGTAACCCAAGTATTTCGAGAAATCCCTGAACAGTGCCGTCCTCGCCGGGTGGTCCATGTAATACCGGAAAAACGACATCAGGAGACCAGTCGAGAAGGATGGGCGCAAGTGATGTGTCGAGCTCCAGGAGGCGTACATCTTTATAGATTTGATTTAGCGCATTGGCTACTTGGGCCGCTGATGATCGGGACACCTCTGCTTCTCCAGAGTTTCCGCCAGCCAGAACGGCTATTTTCTTTGTTCGTTTCATTCGGGAATTCTCGCAAAAAATCTATGCGTCTGAAAGTACCTGGTTAGCAGAAGGTAAATTGAAGATTTCTACTTCGGGTAGGGTCTCAGCAGGTTGGAATCCGAAAATGCGGGAGAAAAATTGATATTCACTTTCGATCGCCTGGCGGATGTGCGCCGCTTGCCGAAATCCATGTCCTTCTCCTTCAAAGGCCAGGTAAGCAACCGCTACACGTTTTTTCTTTAATGCATCGACCATGGCTTCGGCCTGATTGGGTGGTACTACTTTGTCGTCTAAACCCTGAAAAAATATGACCGGACAACTTAGTTGCTCGGTATGATTAAGTGGTGACCGGGCTTTGTATTTAGAAATTTGCTGGGGATACGGCCCAACTAAACTATCCATGTAGTGGGCCTCAAATTTATGGGTATCCTTGGCCAGCGCTTCCAAGTCACCAATACCATAGTGGCTCGCACCGGCACGGAATATATTGCTGAAAGTGAGTGCTGCAAGGGTTGTGTAACCGCCGGCACTACTACCTTTGATGGCAACGCGATTTTTATCCACATAACCCATTTTACTTAAATAGGTGGCGGCATCTACACAATTTTTTACATCACTCAAACCCCAATTACCCACTAAGCGCTCTCGGTATTTTCGACCAAAACCCGTGCTGCCGGCGTAATTAGAATCAAATACTGCCCAGCCGCGAGAAGTATAATACTGAATTTTCAGATTGAGATTTCTCCGGGCGCAGTCGGTAGGGCCCCCGTGGCTTAATACCAGTAAGGGGGGGAGCTCCCTGGTAATATCCCCCCTTGAGTTATAGTTGGGGTTTTGGGGAGGGTAGAAATACCCATAGCTGCTGTGGTCATCCTGGCTGCTGATTTCAAGTGTCTGGCCTATTGAAAACCAGGCTGGATCCATTTGCGGTGACTGGCTTTCGATGACTGTCTTCGTGGGGAACTGTGGATTGCTGTCCTGGCTCCGGGAACAATCTATTTCAATAATCGTAGATGCTCGATCAGGGCTACCGGCAATACAGAAGACGGATTGTGAAACGGACTGCATACAGGAAAACTGCTGCCAGGAAGATACCTCCAATGTGCTTAGTGTGGCTGTATTAATATCGAGTAGACAAAATTGTGATGAGCCGTTTGTTATGCGGATGCACGCGAGTAAATTATTGGAAATGATGGCATAAAATCGCATGCCAAATACCCAGTGTGGCAGGCCGTATTCCGCATTGTCTGGAAAAATATCTTGCACGCCATTGTGAGTATAACGCTTTAGATTCCACCACCCTGATTCGTCAGAGGAAAATAGTATTTGTTGATTGTCCAGCCATTCCGGCTGGCAAATAGAGATTTCTTTATTGCCTGCGATAAGGTGTTGTGTGCCTAACTCCAGACGGTCAGGTTTGACGAGAAAGTCTGCCAGATAAAGCAGTGTGCTGTCCCATGGCATGTCAGGATGGTCCCAGGACAAAAAAAGTAGTTGGGTGGAGTCGGGTGATATCCGTGGTGAGCTGTAAAAATCATGTCCACTGCTGATAGTTGAGATCAGGCCGCTATTCAGATTGATGCTTACCAGGCTATTTACTACAGATTCACCCGCGTGGTGTTCCTGTACGCATATGATTGAATGGGTTCTTATATGATACTGGAGGTCAGTAAAACGGATGTTATCGTTAGAGTGTGTGCATTGAATTATCGTGTTTGTATCGATGGGTTCGGAAGGGTTGCCGGAAATTTTTAGTTGATAAATATTCTGGTCTGAAAAGTTTATAAAAAATATGTTCTGATCAGTAACCAGGTATGATCCTCCACCATACTCATGCACACGGCTTCGCACATTGAATGGTGCTGGAGTCAGTTCTACTCTGAATGGTTTGGTGTACGCTGACACCGGACTGCGGTGCATCAGGGTGGTGCGACCGGCTTCATCCGGGCGAGATTCGAGCCAGTATAAACCTGATGTCTGGGCGTTCAGTTCGCTAAAAGAAGTGCTATCAGCGGCTATAGATTCAGCACTAATGTCTGATTGCCAGCTTCCGTATTGGGCTGTAATGTGAACCTCTCCTTAGGAATTATTATGTTGGGCCATAGAGGGTGTCAGGGCAAAAGGGATGTGCGCTGGTCGTATATAGCCCAGCGCTCATGATCTCGCCATTGGCCACTCAGGTACAAGTAATTTTTTGACAGGCCCTCGTATACAAACCCTGTGCGTTTTACCAAATTCAGTGAGCGTGTGTTTTCTGGTTGAATATTAGCTTCAAGTCTGTGTAGGCCCTGGGTGTTAAAGGCATAATCTATTAATTGCTGCATGGCTGTTTGCATATACCCTTTGCCAAGATAGGGTTGTCCAATGTAGTAACCGAGTGATGCGGATAAAAAAGAACCTCTAACGATATTGTTAATGTTTATTACCCCAACAATATTTCGTGAATGTTTCTCGCATATCAATATCCCGTCATGATCCAGGCGTGAAGCGCGGTCCAGATAAAGCTCAAAACTGCGTTTATCCAGTGGTGGGTTTATCCAGGGGGTGTGTAAGTTTTGGCTGATGCGCATCAGCGCCAGAAATTCCTTTTCGTCAGCTGCGGCAACTGTTCGCAGGTATACCGTCATTTTTTTTCCTCCGAATTGGAGGCGTGTTGGAGTAAAAATAGCTCCCACATGGTGGGTGGAATCATGGCAATTCCTAGCATGACGTAATGCATGGGGTGAAGCGTATAGTCATTGTCAAAGTACCAGATGCCAAGCATGGAGAAATCGATTCTGGCCCAATTAATCATTCCGAAAGAAAGTAGTGCAAACCCTGTAACTAGTAAAATATATCGTATGCAATACTTAAGTATCATAGTAAGTTTTAAAACTAGATAAGCTAAATGGCCGTGTATTGTAGGGGATAAATAGTGCGCCGTCAGGCGGATCTATAACTTGAAAAAGGGAATCCTGATTATTACATAAAGGGCACCAGCACATAAGCCACACCCATGTTGTTTATCCATGCATCGAAAAACTCGCTACGGCTGTAGTGACGTGAAACGGCAGTGTGTGTTTTTGCGGCAGGGTCATAAACTTGTACATGGTCTGAATTCACCGCTGTCAGTACGACTAGATGTCCGGTTGTTTCTTTCAGAGGTGCGTGTGAGAGGCTGTTTTTTGTGAATTGAATACTGCAGATAAGCGGAATGCCCTGATCAAGTAATGCACATACCTCTGCATATTGGCTAAAACATTCCACTGCTGCTAAACAGCCCCTGCGGGAGGCTGCACCGATGTTAACAGGCCACACGCCATACATGTCATTAGTGCTATCATAGCAGTCCTTAACCAGGTGTATGGCATCGTCCAGCAGGCCATAGTGATCCAATACCATGCCCACGCAGGTTGGCGAACAGATTCTGTCACGGATCAACGCCGGCGCCTGCATTTGGCTGCGGGGAGGAATATCCAGGGAGTTTTTGGTAGAGCTTGTGTGATCATCCGTTGCATCCGTTAATTTGCTTGTGATGGCTAGCACAATCAGGTAATTTTCCGGCGCTTTTTTTACGTTTAGATCGAGTCTCAGTACGGGCTGACCAAGTTCTTTATGTATATGAAAATAATCGACATGTGTGCTGACTGACGGGTTTGAATTTACACTTTGACTATCTGCCTTGCCCGTTTGCAACTGCCAGGTATCTTGCGCATTGTTGGTGTTTGAGGGCATTTTACCATTGCTTAAGCAGGCCCGGAAAACTGCCTGCTCAAAAGGTATACTTATGCACGGGATAAGCACCTGATCGGATAGAAGAGGCGGAAGGTCAATACAAGTATAGTACCCCTCTGGGCTTGGTTGCCATAAAATCGATTCCAGGCAGGGTAGTGGATAACACCGCTGTACTAACTTGGAGGCGAAGCGTTTTGTCTGCATTATTAATCCTCAATACGCAAAGGGGAATCGAGTATGTCATCTAGTTTACGGGTACTCACTTTGTATTCCACCAGTGCTTGCCATCTGTGTGAACAAGCTATTAGTTTATTGAGTAATATTCCAGAAGTATCTGAATTTAAAGTAGTTATTCAGGATATATCAGAGTCTGTCGAGCTGGTGGAACGCTTTGGCCTTCGAATACCTGTTGTTCAGGCAGATAGCACTGCCTGTGACCTGGGTTGGCCTTTTAATGAAGAAGATGTGAAACAATATTTGGCTAGTATAGGTCTTACTTAAGCCGGTGAGCACAAAAGGTCGTATAGGCGCAGTATTTTAGCGACGCCTGGAGATGCTGCCGGTCGCACCAAATATGGGAGTGTCGCTTTGCTATCAAGGGATGGAACGGGGGCTTTGAGGAGAATCCTGGCGGGCGTGAAGCCCGGTATATCAATTGCCCTGTTTGCCCTGTTTGCTTCCCAAGCGGTCGGTGCTGTCGAAGCCGGCGCAAGATACATCATCCAGTATCATCCCAATGTACAGAGTAGTTCAGCTGGTCAAAGGCAAATTCGGCGCAATCGAATAAAGAGCCTGGGTGGTGACATTCGAGTCGAAATACCAGGGCGGCGCGCCTATGCGGCTATGCTCTCACCCCAGGCAGTGGCCGAGTTGCGCGCCTCTCCTGACATTGCCATGGTAGAACCCGATTTTCCGCGTTATCCCATGGGGGACCGTGTACCAATCGGGATAACCGCGATTCAGGCAGATAAAGTCAGCTACGCAGGTGATCCGGGTGTCAAAGTATGTGTTATCGATTCAGGCTACAACCTGGGCCACCCTGATTTACCCCAAGGCGTTCGAATTAACGGCTCATCCTCAGTGGACGGGGCTTGGAACCAGGATGCCAGTGGACATGGCACGCATGTGTCTGGGACGATCATGGCTATGGAAAATAACCTGGGTGTCGTAGGTGTCCTGCCCAATGGCAATTTTGATATTCATATTCATCGGGTGTTCGATGACGAGGACGATACGGCTCCAACATCAGCGGTGGTTATGGGCATTGATGCTTGCGTAGCCGCGGGTGCCAAAGTTATTAATCTCAGCCTGGGTTGTTCTGGCGCCAGTTGTTTTAGTGCATTTGAAAATCAGGCCTTTGCCGATGCTTATGCCCAGGGTGTACTTTCCATTGCTGCAGCAGGAAATGATGGTGATACCAATGTCAGTTATCCAGCTGCCTACGACAGTGTTGTCGCCGTGGCTGCAGTAGATCAAAATGGCCTGGTTGCCAGTTTTTCACAACAATACAGTCAGGTGGAGCTGGCTGCACCGGGGGTGAGTGTATTGTCTACTGTGCCCGTGGGCAGTGGTTTTGGCGGGACCTTGTTAGTGGGTCCCCTGGACTTATTGGCGTCCCCTCTGGCAGGTTCTGCCAATGGAGACTTTACTGGAGCAATGGTAGATTGTGGCTTAGGTGAAAACACCTGTGTTGGCGTTGAAAATGCCGTTTGTCTCATCGAAAGAGGCACTTTTTTGTTTGCAGAAAAAGCGGAAAACTGTGAACTTGGGGGTGGCAAGGCTGTGGTCATTTATAACAATGTGCCGGGTGTTTTTTCCGGCACGCTGGGAGATTACCAGACAGCATTGCCTGTGGTGGGGGTTTCCGATACCGACGGTTCGCTGTTGCAGGGTTTTGTTGGATCCCAGGCTCGGGTAATAGTCGGGGCATCAAATTACGGTAGAAAAAATGGTACTTCCATGGCCTCTCCCCATGTGGCCGGAGCAGCAGCTCTTTTGTGGAGTTATAACCCCGGTTTTAGCAATACTCAAATAAGAGACGCGCTCAGCGCTGGAGCGGTGGATAAAGGTGTGCCAGGAAGAGACTCGGCCTATGGGTTTGGTGTACTAGACGTGGCCGCATCTCTTAACAGCCTGTTCGGTAGTGGCGATAGTGACGGGGATGGCATGCCGGATAACTATGAGCTGTTGAATGGCTTTGATGCCTTTGATGCATCAGATGCGGCAGAAGATGCTGACGGGGATGGCTTATCGAACTTGTCTGAGTATCTCCAAAATACCGATCCCAATGACATTAATAGTCCGGTGTTATTATCTGAGACCGAAAAACCGTTTGAGAAAAAGGTATATTTTGTCAATCCGGCAAGCAACCTTACCCAGCAAACCTTCATTCGGTTTATTAACAATACTGATACTGCTAACGCTGTAGAAGTGCGCGGCATAGATGACACAGGTGATGCTGCGCCGCTTGGCGTGTTGCGCCTGGATATCCCGCCGCAGGCATCCATCCAGTTGAATGCCCAGGATTTGGAACTGGGTAATTCTTCTAAAGGAACGATGGGGCAATTAGGCAATGGGGCAGGAAAGTGGCAATTGTCCGTAGGCTCGAGCGCCGCACTTGAAATCATGAGCCTAATTCGTACACCTGATGGTTTTTTGACCAGCTTGACGGAAATAGTAGCGCCGCAGGGAATGGTAAACAAAGTATTTTTCGCTAACCCAGCCAGTAATTCTTTGCAGCAGAGTTTTTTGCGAGTAGTTAACACAACTGCAGAAACTGGACTGGTTACGGTGTCTGCGATTGACGACAATGGCAATGCCGCACCGGAGGGTACGGTGACATTTAATCTGGGCCCAAATGAGTCAAAGAATTTTAACAGTACGGATTATGAGTCTGGTAATCCTGAAAAAGGTATCAGCGGATCTTTTGGTGATGGGGAAGGCAAATGGCATCTGAGTATTACTTCTAGTTTGGATCTGGCAGTGATGAGTTTGATTCGCTCGCCGGACGGGTTTTTAACGAACCTCAGTAGTGTTGTTGATGAAGATTCGTTTGGTGTACATCGTGTATACATGGTTAGTTCAGCGGCCAATACCTCTCAGCAGAGTTTCTTGCGGATAATTAATGCCAGTGCGAGTGAGGGATCTATAAACATTTCTGCTATAGACGATATGGGAAACCCTGCTCCGGGAGGAGACATAGATTTTACCTTGGATGCTTTGAAAGCTATTCAGTTGAATGCCGGTGAGTTGGAATCTGGCAATGTAGACAAGGGATTGTTCAGTGGGCTGGGTGTCGGTGATGGTCGCTGGACCCTGACAGTAACATCAAGTCTTACCTTGCAGGTTATGAATCTTATCCGTACGCCGGATGGATTTGTGACCAATATGAGTAGCTTGGCAACGGGAAATACAAATCTTGTTAGGGATGCGTATATTTTTAATCCTGCAAGCAATCAGAGTCAGCGCAGTTTTTTAAGGATAATAAATAAATCTAATTCAAGCGGGGTGGTAGATATACAGGGTGTGGATGATCTGGGCAATAGCAGTACGGCAGTTAGCCTTGCGATTAACGCGGGGGCTGCTGTTGAAATATTGTCTGAAGACCTTGAGTTTGGCAATGCCGGGGCTGGTGTGTTTGGTGCATTGGGAAATGGCAGTGGAAAGTGGAGATTGTCGATTTCAGCTGATGTAGAAATTGAAGTAATGAGCTTGCTGGATACCACCTCAGGGTTCCTGACCAACTTAAGCACCACGACTAGATAGAGGGAAAGCTTAGCTGGGAGGTTCAATAAGAACGACTCAAGAAGGTCTAAAGCTGAAAAAAGTTCTGTGCATTTTCCGTGCATAATTGCTGAACTTCCGCAATACTTTGATTGCGTAAGCGCGCCACCATTTCAACGATATAAGTTAAATGCTCGGGTTCACAGCGATTTTTTACGGCCGGTTTCCCCTTTATATTGCGTGGTAGTAAATAGGGAGCATCAGTCTCCAGCATTAGTTTTGAATCAGGGATCATAGGGATCAGGCTTTGCAAAACTTTGCCGCGTCGCTCGTCGCAAACCCAGCCGGTAATACCTATGGAGTATCCGGCTTTTAGATATGCACTTAATTCTTCTCTATTTCCTGTGAAACAGTGTATTACTACAGCGCTTAGATGCTGGTCGAAGGATTTAAGAATTCGGAGCGTTTCACCCTTTGTATCTCGGTCATGAATGAACACCGGCTTGTCCAGCCGGCATGCCAGTGCTAGTTGTGCCTGAAAAATTTCTATTTGTTTTTCTACTGGTGAATAATTGCGATTAAAATCCAGGCCAGTTTCACCCACCGCCTTAACACACTTGTCTTTTTGTAATGATTCAAGAATATCCAACCAGTTGTTTTCGACATATTTTGCATCATGTGGGTGAACTCCTGCAGTACAGGAAAGAAGACCAGGCCGGCTGGAGCAGAGTTCGCTTGCGAGCTGGCTTTCTTCAATATTAGTACCAGTTATGATGATGTGATCAAGTTGTGCATTTGTTGCTCGATCCAGGACGGCATTCAAATCATTTTTAAACGTAGTATTTGTTAGGTTGGCACCAATATCTATCATGTCAGTAGTGTCTAGATGGGTGTAAAAATCATGGTGAAAGATTGAGTAATGTTGTGTCGCGGCTGGTCAGGTGCTCTGCTTGGGCCAAAGGGTATAGAGGTAGCCCTTTGGCTTCACCCTTCAGCAGAAAAGGAGAATCCTGATCGAGATGTTGAGAAAAGATGTAGGTGAAGGCTAAAACATTTTTTACATAATTTCGTGTTTCTTTGAAGGGGATAGATTCGATCCAGATATCTATGGGATCTGACGCACGTGTTCTCAACCAACGGTCTGCTCTAGAGGGGCCGGCATTATATGCCGCCGCTGCAAAGGCTCTGTTGCCATTGTAGCGTTCCAGCAAGCCTGAGAGATATTTGCTGCCTAATTTTATATTCATTTCAGGCTTGAGTAGCTGCGCGCGTCGGGGCGCTCCTATACCTGCTTTACGGGCAGTTTCTGCTGCAGTACCCGGCATTATCTGCATTAATCCTAGTGCGCCTGCCCTGGATATGACTGCTGGTGCAAATGCACTTTCCTGTCGACCAATTCCATACAGCAGGTTCTCGGGAACCTGTGCAGCACTGGCTTCTTTGGTAAATATACCCCGAAAAGGTACCGGAAAGCGCAGCTCGAGATCATTGTGCAGTTCGGCCAGGTTAGCTGTTCTGATACTCTGGTTTAGCCAACCTATATCAGCTGCTATTTTTGAAGCTGCTGCGAGTTCTGTCTTGGATAAGCGGTTTGTTAGCCAGGTCCACTCACGAGTAGCACTGACTATTTTATTAGTCGCAAAAAGTTCTATCGCACGCTGCATACCGGGCAAATTCCCCACCCTGTGTTCAACCGGCAATTCTATGCGACTAACCTGATTGTTAAGGCTGGGTTTTATGCCAAGAGAATGCGCAGCCAGAAAACCATAGTATGTGCGCGTACTCGAGAGGTATTTCAAATGCTTGTGCGCGAACAGATTGGCATCTTGTTCAATTTTATCCTGGCTCAATATTGATCTTGCTAACCAGTAGCGCCATTTGGTTTTTTGCTGAACTTGCTCCGGTAGTCGACCTATCCAGTAAGCCGCTTGTCGCCACTGTTTTGTTCTGAGTGCCGCCAGGCAGATCTCCTCGATGACCAATTCGTGCTTAGCATCGGCACTCTTTTGAACGGTTTCTACCGTTGGCAGAATGTTTTTTCGTGCCATAAAAATCTGTATATCCTGCAATATGCTCTGTTGCTCGAAAGCTGTAAAGTTGTGACTATTTGTATATATTTTCCATGCTTGCCTGGCCGCAACAGGGTTGGACCTGGCCCATCGTACAATGCCATGGCTAATGATATCTCGAACATACTCCGTATCTTCTGAGAAGCGTTGATAGTTGGATAGCAGTGAAGGCTGTCGATGTACCTGATAATAAGTGTTTGAAGTGCGCTTCAGTGGGCCTTTGAAAAATCGTAGCAGGTAGCGCGCAAGTACCGTATTGTTGGCATCCAGAGCAAGGTGCATCCGCTTCCAGGCGGTGTGGCTATCAAGGAGGTTGTTGTCGATCCACGTGGCAAATAGAGGGTCGCAGGCTTTTGGTTGTGAACGGGCATTCAGCCACAGAGACTCAACACCAGACATCGACTGTTCTGTTTTTCCTGTTTGATAAAGTGCACGCAAAAAATAGCAGCGGTGTTTTGTACTTGTTCCAGTTTCAGTCAGGTAGTTTTCCACATAACTTTGCCATTGTTCAGTTTTTGCAAGATGGGTCAAACGTTTGGAATAAAGCCGATCCGATAGAGGCCCATCTGGCCATGCCTCGCGAAATTGGGCTACATCCTGATTACTGATTTTAGTCAGGCTTCGTGTTAAATGTGCATATTCCAGATAGGGGTACAGTGCATAATGTTTTAGTGAACGTCTGGCCTCATTGAACGAGCGTATATTACCCGCATCCAAATCTTTGAGGGCTTGGGTATAAGTTGATCTGTCATCCAGCAGAGCAGCCTGTACAGAAGCTGCTGCAACGCTCAGTAGAATGGTGGTAAACAGCCTTGAGCTAAAGGTAAACAGCCTTGAGCTAAAGATAAACAGCCTTGCACCAACATAAAACTCCAATTTATGGGGGGAGCGGGTAAAGCGCTTAATTTGCCATCGACTAATTTTTTTGCTCATCTTCAGCTATACCCACTCGAACAGCCAGAACATCACAACTGGCACCATGTAGTACGCCATTCGCAGTAGAGCCTAGAAGCAAGGAGAGTCCGTGTCGGCCGTGGCTGCCCACGACAATGAGCTCCGCATCGATTTCTTCGGCTACCCTGTGGACTTCGGCTTCAGGGCGACCAAATACCAGGTATTGTCGCTCAGTCGGGACATTGAGTGTTTTGGCAAACTCAATGAGGTGGGTTTTGGCCTGATCGTGAATTTGATCCTGGACAGTCGAAAGATCCATGGGGATATCACCGCCATAGGCTAGGCTCAAGGGTTCGATTACATGTATTACATGAATCTCCTTGGCACCTAAGTTCATTGCCCTGTGGGCTACCTGATTCGATTCCACAGTTAAATCCACTGAAAGGAGAATCTTGTTGTAGGTGTTCATATGAGTTACCAGCCGCTTTCTGAGCGACAATACACATTATATTCTGTGGCCTCAATAGAGGAATTGTGGGTAAACCCAAAAATTTTTACAAGGATTGTAAACAGCCCTGAGCGTTTTGTGTAAACAGCCTTGAGCGGTTCTTGTAAACAGCCCTGAGCGTTTTCTATAAACAGCCCTGAGCGTTTTGTGTAAACAGCCCTGAGCGTTTTCTATAAACAGCCCTGAGCGGTGTTACCATATGACGGCGCTTATTTTTCTTTGCTGGTGTTCTGGGGAGCTGTATTGATCTGGATTGTTATTATTATTGTGCTTGCGGCGGCTTTCGGGCCGATATCGCGAATGATGCCAACTCCGAGAGAGCGGCAACTCTCGGCACTTCGGCTCAAGGCAAGATCCTGCGGGCTGGTTGTTGAAATTCGACGCTTGGTATATGCCGATCCAAAGCCTGAGCACCGGGTCAGTGCGGGTGGGAAATTGCGGGATAAGGCAAGAGATTGTGCTGCATACAGCCTATTTATGGACTCACCAGACCGGGAGATTCCGGCCTGGCAATTGTTAAAAACTGTTGAAGAAGACGGTTATGTCGACGATTCTCCTATAAAGGGTTGGAAATGGCAGGTACGTGCCAAAATGCCGCAGACATTCTGGCAAGCAATGAAAACGCATATGGCGAGTTTGCCGGATGATTGTTTGTCTTTGGAGGTGAGCGCGGGAAAAGTGACCTGCTATTGGCAGGAAAAAACAACTCCGGAAAAGTTGGATGAGACAGTAGAAGCGATCGCTTTGACTTTGCATTCTATGGCAATGCTAATAAATGACTCCTTAGTTTCAGCAGAATAATTATTTTTGGTTTTGTGTATGTGGAGTTGAAACTGGCGATTTTTTTAATTTAATTTAAAAT
>JAHRWB010000120.1 GCA_019090385.1 Pseudomonadales bacterium
CCTTATCTAACGACCAATTCGACTGAGGCTCAACCGCCTCATCTCTCTTATCACTGGCTGAAAGCTC
The DNA here is from genome assembly GCA_019090385.1 of Pseudomonadales bacterium. Lineage (GTDB taxonomy): Bacteria > Pseudomonadota > Gammaproteobacteria > Pseudomonadales > Azotimanducaceae > DC-out156. Next base: position 68 of record JAHRWB010000120.1, read on the forward strand.
TTCTATACTGGCTGAAGGCTCTTCTATACTTAGCTGAGGCTTACTGTCTTTACGCATCGCTGAAGGCTCTTTACCCGCCGCTGAAGGCTCTTTATGCACCGCTGTGGGCTCTTTACCCGCCGCTGAAGGCTCTTTATGCACCGCTGAAGGCTCTTTATGCACCGCTGAAGGCTCATTATGCACCGCTGAAGGCTCTTTATGCACCGCTAAAGGCTCTTCACTAACCCGCTCTGTAGACAAAGCATTTGTCTTTAATGATAAGCGCCAATATGGCATTCCAGATTCTTTTGCCCGCCTCGAAGCACGCGCTAGCGCATCACCAACAAGAGGGATGGTCACAACACGATAAAGTACCGGGGATGTATCTTCAGAATGCTGCACCCGCGTATCCAGTTTCAGCACAGCAGATATGTGTCGCGACCAGTTTTCCGCATTATTCAGGTCTGAAAAACTACCAAATACGATGCGATAGCTCGGCTCACTCGCATATACCAAGCTATGAGCAAGCATAACGGCCAATACACAAAGCAACGTGAATTTCCTAATCTGCCCAGTCACTAACGCGCTCTCTTTAAACTGTTGGTTGTAAAATCCCGGGATTCGTTTAATCCTGTTGAAAACTTGAAATTGAGCCAATGCAATTCGGTAGTGCGCTTACTTCTATGATTGTACATAATCATATGATGAGGCTTCCAGAAACGCTCTTGATACAGTCCAAAATCCTGATAGTGAAGAGTTTTCACCAAGTTTGATGTATCGTCATAATATTCTACTTTTCTTATCCGGTAGGCTTCCTTATCCACCCATACTACCTGGCGCAGGTAGGCAGAATACTCATCTTTTGAAAACCGCTCAACAACATAACACCGTAATCCATCCAGCTCTGCCATATCAACGAAACGATAAGTAAACTCCTCAACCTCTTGTACGGACAAATCTTCAAAGGAGAATTCACTGCCCGCAAACGGCCCACTTCTGTTTTTCATGGCAATTTTTTTTACACGTGAGAAAGCAGGTAAGTACAGCCACTGATCATCTGCTCTATCTCCATTGCCTTTGGACAAAAGCCCTGTACCCCTGATATCACGCGGAGAGTCAAAGCGAATGAGTACACTATCCCCCCGCTCTGAATTCTCCAATTGCCGGATATGTAATGCACGGTGCCGACGCTTGCCAGATGAGCTTATCAGTAGCATCTTCAATTCGGCCCGCATATCAACATAGCCTGAATTTCTCCGCTCAATCTCGGCGAATATCGTATACCCGCGTTCATCAGCAGGGTCATTCGATAATTCAGACTGCTGATCTTCCAGGACCACGCCTCTGGATAATCCTGGGTCCGCTACCTTGAGCTCTTTCATTTTTGCAGCCACTTCAACAGTACCAAACTGAACCAACAGGCCCAACGCGCATACAACGGGACGAATAGCAGTGGCAACAGACCTACAGAGCGTCATTTATACTACTCACAGATATTGTGAAACGCATTTAACCTCATATTACAAACAGATGAAATACTGAGGATCACAAATGCAAACACGAAGAGAGGCTGCGGCGAAAAACTGTTACTTATGGTGGCCTGCAAATTTTCAGAACCCTGCAGTGCATTTGCCTGGAAAGCTGTATATAATTACAGTTCCTGTATATACAGCCAGCACTAATTATGAGATATCCTGTATGAGAAACCGTATATGAGAAGCCTTACGCCGAGACAATCTCAAATTCTAGACCTAATACGCAGACACATTAACGATACTGGCTACCCCCCTACACGAGCGGATATTGCCAAAACACTGGGCTTCAAATCACCCAACGCCGCAGAAGAGCATTTAAAAGCACTTGCAAAAAAAGGTGCTATAGAAATGATTCCCGGCACCTCCCGAGGAATTCGCCTACCCCAGGAAAGCGGGCTGCCTATAGTCGGCCGAGTGGCAGCCGGTGACCCGATACTGGCTGCTGAACATATTGAGGATACCGTTGACCTGCCCAGCAGTTTTTTTCGCCCCAGTGCTGACTACCTCCTAACCGTACACGGCGATAGTATGATCAATGTGGGCATTCTTGATGGAGACCTGCTAGCAGTGCATAAAACCTCTGAAGCCCGTAATGGCGAAATTATTGTGGCGCGTATTGAAGATGAAGTGACTGTAAAGCGCTTTCAGCGTACCGGATCGTCCAAACACCTCGTCACCTTATTTCCAGAAAACGATGACTACTCGCCAATTAAGATCGATCTGAGAGAACAGCAGTTTTGCATCGAAGGACGCAGTGTTGGTGTAATCAGAAGAAGCTAGCCAAAAGCGCTAAGAACTGTCTTGCTTTGATACATATTTAGACAGAGCGAATAGCCAGAATTGATAATCAGAACGCGTAAACAGGGCGGATAATCCGTCCTGTTTACTAACTATACTGATATTCCTGAACTGCAGATGCTCCCGCAATTTGCGATAGCTATCGTGCAAGTAGCTGCTATTTATCTTCACTAGCAGTTTTCTCAACAGCTTTCTTTTTGCTGGCGCCACTACTCTTCGCCCTGCTGCCTTTTTTGGCTTTCGCTTTCGCTTTAGCCTTGGCCTTCGGCTTCACGCTCTTTTTAGCGTGTTCTACCCACTTGCCACTCTCGTAGTCTGCACGCCACCCAGTGGCTTTGCCCTCTACCTCAGTGGACACAAATTGTTTTTTCTCTTTGCGGCTGAACTTGAATGCTGCCGGATTCCCATCAGGGTCCGCCGTCGGCGCTTCCAGCAAATACTTAAATTTCGGGTCCAGTTCATTACTATGGGGAATCAATTCAGATACCAGGGGCGCGCGTGTTTCCCGGTGCTTGGGGAATTTACTCGCAGCTAGAAAAATACCTGCAGCACCATCCCTCAAAATATAAAAGTCATCCACTTTAACGCATTGCAGTTCAGGCATAGGCACTGGGTCAGCTTTGGGCGGAGCCGCTTCCCCACTTCTAAGGAGCTTACGTGTATTTTTACAATCTTCATTGGTACAGCCAAAGTATTTACCGAATCGACCAGATTTTAATTGCATATCGCTAGCGCACTTATCGCACTCAATTACAGGGCCATCATATCCCTTAATTCGATATTCACCCGCTTCAACTTCGTAACCCGAGCAATCCGGATTATTACCACAAATATGTAACTTACGCTTTTCATCTACAAGATAACCATCCATGGGCGTACTGCAAACCGGACACTTACGCTTGTTTCTAAGCAAACGCGACTCAGCATCTTCGTCCTTTTCAATATCAACCACTTCATCACCTGAAACAAGATTCAGAGTTTGTGTACAGCGCTCTTTTGGCTTTAACCCATAACCAGAGCAACCTAAAAAAACACCGGTGGTTCCCGTTCTAATTTGCATAATTCGGCTACATTTAGGACATTTAATATCCGTATCCGTAGGCTCATTAGTTCGCATGCCGGCATCTTTATCCTGTGCCTTTTCAAGTTTCTCAGAAAAATCTACATAAAATTCATCCAGTACTTTCTGCCAACGCACATTACCATTTGCTACAAGGTCAAGCCCCCCTTCCATCTCGGCAGTAAATCCATAATCCAGCAAATTGTCAAAGTTCTCCACCAACCGATCAGTCACTAGCTCGCCTATTTTTTCCGCGTAAAACCTGCGATTGCCCAGCGTTACATATCCTCTATCCTGAATGGTAGAAATAATGGCTGCGTATGTAGAGGGCCTGCCGATACCACGTTTTTCCAATTCCCTGACAAGGCTCGCTTCACCATACCGAGGAACCGGCTTGGTAAAATGCTGATTTGGCTCGAGTCTGATTAGTTGCATGTCTTCGCCCACCTGCAAATCAGGAACTTGCACATCTTCTTCCTTACGTCCAAGCGCAGGCATTACCCTGGTAAAACCATCAAACTTGAGTATCCGACCACGTATTCGCAGTTCGAAATCACCCGCCTTTGCACTGATACTGGTGCTAATATATTCAGCACGTGTCATTTGGCATGCAACAAAACGCTGCCAAATCAGCTCGTACAAGCGCACAGCATCTGGATCTACATTTTCTAAAAATGCTGACAAGGTACCAACGTTGGAGGGTCTGATTGCTTCATGCGCTTCCTGCGCAGCCTCTTTACTCGTATAAGTAGTCGGCTTTTCCGGCAAATATCGGTCACCATACTCTTTTAGAATATGATCTCTGCAATTACCCACTGCTTCGTCAGACAGATTGGTCGAGTCCGTACGCATGTAGGTAATATATCCCGCTTCGTACAATCGTTGGGCAAGCATCATAGTTTTTTTTACGCTAAAACCCAGCCTTGTGCTTGAAGATTGTTGCAGGGTTGAAGTAATAAATGGGGCGTTCGGCCGGGTAGAAGTTGGCTTATCATCACGTTTATCAATAGCGATTTCTGCTTTATTAAGCAACTCAAGCGCCTTCTCGGTTTCATCCTTATTACCGGGACGAAAATTTTTCCCTAAATATTTTGCAACCTGAAATCGATAGCCTTGAGACGCTGGATCCCGCTTTAGTGTTTCCGGACGATCCAGGTGACTGAACACTTCCCAGTATTCTTCGGGAATAAAAGATCGAATTTCTCTTTCACGATCAACTATGAGCCTGACTGCCACCGATTGAACCCGACCGGCAGAAAGCCCACGGGCAACTTTTGCCCATAACAAGGGTGAGACCTGGAAGCCAACAACGCGGTCCAAAAATCGGCGCGCTTGCTGAGCATTGACCCTATCGATATCAAGCTCGCCAGGCTTTTCAAAGGCGGCCTCAATAGCCTTACGGGTAATCTCATTAAATACAACACGTTTAAATCTAGACGCATCCCCGCCAATAATCTCACGCAAATGCCAAGCTATGGCTTCTCCTTCACGATCAAGGTCAGTTGCCAGATAAATATACTCAGCATTCTCTGCCAGTTTGCGCAGCTCATTAACCACCTTTTCTTTTCCAGGAAGAATCTCGTATGTTGCCGCCCAGTTTTTACCAGGGTCAATCCCCATGCGACGAATCAATTGATCCTGAGAACGCTTTTTCTTGTAAGCTTCTTTTTCCTCGGGAGGAAGTTTTCGTGTTTTTGCCGCCTCTTTCGCTCTCTCCTTAGGGTCTACTGGTTTGCCACCCATTGGCAAATCCCGTACATGTCCGACACTCGAACGCACGATAAAAGCCTTACCTAGATATTTATTGATGGTTTTCGCTTTTGCAGGCGACTCCACAATAACTAGCGAATGACCCATAAATCTCCCTATTCGTAAAATAACCAGCAAAAGCCGCTTTTGACCATGCTACAGCGACCGGATTTTCGCAATTTATACGGCCTGCTTTTCTATCCTGTCAACTCGAACTTTATAAATTTTTTATCATCCAACCAATAAAAAATATATTAATTATATTTATCATACAGTTATAATATTTTTC
>JAHRWB010000121.1 GCA_019090385.1 Pseudomonadales bacterium
CTGTCTGCGGTAGATTTTGCGCAATCGGTTTCGCATTTGGCTTTGTCGGGTATTGTCTACACAGACATCGATAGAGACGGCATGTTAACCGGCATAAATATTCCAGAGACAACGGGCTTGGCAGATGCTACCCGGCTGTCAGTCGTTGCGTCCGGGGGCGTTAAAACACTGGAGGACCTTAAACTCCTGGCTCAAGGCGTCGCAAAATGCAGTGGTAGGGTAACGGGTGTGATTACAGGTCGTGCTTTGTATGAGCAGACCCTGAAATTCCCAGAGGGGCAGTCATTGTTGGATGAAATATTTCCATAGATGCGTTTATAGATAAATTGATCTCTGCGTCATTGGACGCGTTAGATGTGCCACTCGAATTTTTTGCTAGTAAATGTGAGCGGTAGATCAACTTGCGTAATGGGACCAGTGAAATAGATTCGTCTATCAATTTGGGTATGGATTGTTCCAGAAATGCCAGGCTGCTTTTGTATGGATGGGCAATAATCACAGCGTAACCTTTCTTTTTGGCGATACGAATGGCCCGTTCAAAGGCTATTTCTATTGCTGCCAGATTCTGTTCGTGGTCCAGAAATACGTCACGCTTTAACGAAGGCACACCCCATTCCTGGGCGACAGTATTGGCTACGGAGTTGGGGGTGGTTCTACTGTCTAAAAAAAACAAGCCCCGATCCTGAATGGTATCCATCAGCCACTCCATGGGTTGGCGGTGCTGGGTTAGTAAACTGCCAGTGTGATTATTCACTCCAATACAATTCGGTAGCGAGTTCAGTGAAGAAATGACGGTCTGATAAAATATATCGGGCGGCATATTCAACTCCAGTAAGTGTCGAACATCATGATCATTATTATGGAGCGCTTCCATGGGCAGGTGTAGCATGATGTCTTGCCCGGCCGCTAATGCGAGTTGTGACAGTGCGGTTGCGCTGGGTGTGAATGGAATCAGTGATAGGGTGACAGGTCCAGGCAAGTTGAGAACGCGTTCTCCTACTTCCAGATTGTAGCCCAGATCATCAATAACCAGGGCAATTTCCGCGGCCTTGCCGGGTGGAGTAAGCCACACTGACACCAATGCTACCAGGAAAAAAACAGAGTATTTTGACTTGTAAACTGGGCAGAAAATATTTTGCGTATGGTTCAATTAGTGCTCACAATCCGGTCCCTTGAATACTTGCTTTGTGCTTATTCTTATTAAGCTTCAAACTATTGCATATACTGACGTACTTTCTAAGGCGCCATAGCTTCGGTACAAGTTACGGTGCAGTAGTTGCGACACCGTGCTAATGAATAGTTAAAAGAATAGATAAGCCGGGCAGCGGATGCAATCCCGATTTCAGTTTTTACTTAGAATTACTCTAGAAAATTCCTCTATTACTTGTTTGAGATACTTTTTCCCGGCTATTGGTTTTATTTCTATATCTGGTGTGAGTCCTACTTCATTGATGGCTCTTCCCAATGGTGTGAAATAGTGAGCGGTTGTGAGCTTAATGGCATGGTCGTTTTTTAATGGCAGGACTGTCTGGACGGAACCTTTGCCATAACTTTTGCTGCCCATAAGGTATGCGCGATTGTGGTCTTGTAAAGCGCCGGCAACTATTTCTGAAGCCGAGGCAGATCCGCTGTCTATCAAAATGGCCAGGGGCAGACCATCCAGAATATCGTTGCCGGTGGCATTGAATATGAGCTCGGCTGAGCTACGCCGACCTTCTGTGTAGACGATTTTTCCGCTAGTCAGGAAGGCATCTGCCAGCTCTACCGAGGCTTGTAATACACCGCCCGGATTGCCACGCAAGTCCAGTATAAGTCCAGCCATTTTGGGCTTGGTGCTGAGCAAAAAAGTTTTGATGGCTGTGGATACTTCCTTGCTGGTATCAACCTGAAATTGCGAAACCCTGACATAGCCATAGTTTTCCAGCCAGCGGCTATGCACACTGTTTACATCAATTGTGGCTCGCACTAGATCAAATTCCAACAGGGATTGTTCGTGCATACGGTCAATACTCAATGTCACTGAGGTGCCAGGTTCACCTCTTAATAATGCCAAGGTGTGTTTAAGGGTATTGGGTTTTGTAGTGGCATGATCCACTTGTACGAGAATGTCATCTGGTAATATGCCAGCGCGTTCAGCCGGGGTATTTTCAAGTGGAGCGACAATTTTTAGCTTGCCGTTTTCAATAGTTAGTTCAATGCCTACACCGCCAAATTGTCCGGTGGTTTGTGATTTTAGAGCGGAATATTTTTTCTTATCCAAGTATACGGAGTGTTTGTCCAGGCCATTTAGAACGCCTTTCAGGGCATTTTCCAACAATTCGTCCATGTCCTGGCGAATCACATAGGAGGTGTGAATACGATCAATAATTTGTGTAAAAGCACCCATGTCGAGGTGAAAGGCCTGGTCTTTTTTATATATGCCTTTTGAGTGGACCATAAGGTCTAGGGTAATGCCGAGAATAATGCCGGTAACCATGCTTATAATGATGGCGAGCAAAATGCGTGGTTGTAGTTTTATGCTGTTGTTCATTTCGTTCTGCTATTCATGGAACATCCAGTAGAGACAGGGCGACAAAATAGATAAGACTACAGCAAGGCAGGATGATAAAAAAGCTGGTGCTTTAGCGTGGGCTCAGCCATTTGATAGGGTCTTCGGGTTGTCCGGTAGCGCGAATCTCGAAGTACATGCCGCTGTGTTTTTGCCCGCCACTTTTGCCTGCAGATGCGATACTTTCTCCACCATCAACATGCTCACCCTCACGTTTGTAGAGAGAGTCTGCATGGGCATATACGCTCATATACCCATTACCGTGGTCTATAATCGTAAGTAATCCAAATCCACGTAGCCAGTTTGAAAAGACTACTCGGCCATCATGTACAGCGTAGATAGGGGTGTCCTGATCAGCACGAATAACCAGCCCTTGCCACTTTAAGCGTCCGCCTTCGCGGGGTCGTCCAAAGGCATGGGCAATACGTCCTTGCATCGGCCAGGGGAGTTTACCCTTGGCCTTCTGAAATGAGGTGCCGTCCAGAGATCTCGTTTTTTTGACCAAAGAATTAAGCAATGCTGTTATACGTTGTTCGTCCTCTCGCAGGCTATTTCGCTCGGCAGATTTTTGTTGCTCCTGCCTTGATAGGCCGCTGAGTAGTTTACTGCGCTCTCGGCGGTGGTGTTCCAGCCTGGCTTTTTCCTGCTCTTGTTGTTTGTGCTGCACCTGGAGCTGGTCCTGGCGCTCGGCAATGGTCAGTTCAGTTTGTTCCATCTCTTTCAGTGTTGCCAGGAACTGCTCAGATATGTTGGAGCGAGCGCCGGTAAAGTAGCTATGGTAGCGAATCATGCGATCAAAGGTGTCCGGACTTTCCTGATTAAGCAGTAATTTAAAAAAATCTTGTCCACTCAGGCGTTGGGCAGCACTTAGGTGATCGATAATTAATTTTCCCTGCTCTCGTTGTAGCAGAGACAGTTGTTGGTGCTTTTTTTCCAGGGCGTGCAGTGATTGTTCCGCAGATTCAAGTGAAGTGGATAATTGCAGGATAGTATTGGTTACTCTGGAAATTTCCAGGTCTGTGTCCTTAATTTCATTTTGCCAATCACGCCTTTTTTTGAGTGCGCTTGAAAACCAGTTTTCGATGGCGCTTAGCTTCTCAACAACTCGCTTGAGTTCGTCCTGGGTCTGGGTTTTTTCAGCTTCTGTGGCGTGAAGATAGTTGGCCGGATTATGTAAAAACAGTAGTGCTAGC
>JAHRWB010000122.1 GCA_019090385.1 Pseudomonadales bacterium
AGAGACAGTTATAATGGTTCGGAGTTCGTAGAAGGGAATCAAGAAGGGTACGATGATAACGGAACGATTATAGACGGACTTTATGAAACAGATACCAATAGCCAGTTTACTTTATCCCTGTATGAAGAGTTCGCACGATTATGTCCCCAAGGGCAAGCAACGTCTTTAAAGGGTGGGCACTTGCTGCCTATGGAAGTGCCTCAGCAAACAGCGGAGTTTCTGCTTGCTGATGAGCACTAAATAATCCTCAAGCGCGGACAGCTCGGGCGATCTCACCCCATCTGTCTACATTACCTGGATTACGATGAATATCTTCTGCTGCTAGATAAGTAACCACTCGCGTAGCGACACCTTCATAGCGGCTCTTAAGTGCATCGGCCATATCATCCCATTTCGCTACCAGAGCAAACTGAGATAACATCTCGTCAGTAATTGTATCTGCCATGCCTTGCATATCACCTTTTCGCATCAGGGCACCGAGTTTTTTAGTTGTACCTTCAAAACCCAGATCATCGAACTGGAATGCATAATTTGGCGTCGACCCGTAAAATGCTATTTGCGTTTTAGCGCGCTGATGCATTAACTTTCTTTCTTCTTCTGAATCACCGGGAATCGCGAATACCGGCACCATTAAATCAATATCGTCTATGGTTCGATTACTGCGCTTTGCCCCTTCCGTAACTGCAGGGAGAAGCCGGTTTTTAATATATGGCATAGAGTGCATTGGATGCACATGAACCCCATCACAGAGCTCCCCAGCAACCTTGCACATATAAGGACCTACCGCTGAGATATCTATCTTCACGTCCTCGTATTCATGCCGGGGTGGAGACCACATGGCTGGCATCATACTGAGATTGTAATAAGGACCTTCGTGGGACAGTTTTTCCTCGCCACGAAAAGCGCGTATACATGCCTTAAAGGCTGATACATAGTCCCGCATGTGCGGAGCCGGCTTATCGAATGTCGCGCTGTAACGGCGTTCAACGTGTCCCTTTACCTGGCTGCCCAAACCAATACGAAAACGTCCTTCCGTGTTTTGCGACAATTCCCAGGCAATTTGGGCAGATATCATTGGGCTGCGTGGAAATGCTACCGCGATACCTGTAGAAAAATCCAGACTTGGCGCTGCTGTCGCAGCCGCGGCGATCATCATCCAGGGTACAAGACCACCTTCAGTAAAAAGCATCCCCGAAAAACCAGCATTTTCGAGGCGCTTGGCCATTTCAGCGCTATTCTTCCAGGTCAAACCCCCGGTCATTAAATCAAATTCCACGATACCCTCCTAAGTTTCTACGTGCAGTATTGAACATAATATTATATTGAACAGGTGCTAATTTGAAGGAGGTTCTATGAGCGTTTTTGACGGTAAGTCGGTCGGCCCAACATTCTGTCTGAAATAATACGAAGCTGTATTTCAGACGTGCCTTCAAATATTTTTGTCAACCGAGCATCTCGCCAATACCGCTCCATTGGGTGCAGTTTGGTATATCCCGCGCCGCCAAGAATCTGCAAGCAATCTGATGTCACACGTTCCGCCATTTCCGTTGCAAACCATTTAACCATCGACGATTCTTTATCCATGCGCCCCCGGGTATCCAACTCGGTACATACGTGATACATAAGTTGTCGTGCCGCCTCTATTTCAGAAGCCATACGGGCTATTTTAAAGCGTGTTTCCTGAAAATCAGAAATGGGAGAGCCAAATTGAACCCGCTCATTGGAATATACAATAGCGTCTTCCAGCGCGCCTCGTGCTAACCCAATAGCCCTTGCAGCAGTATGTGCTCGTGCTACTTCAAGGCCACTGACTGTGGTCTTGAAGCCTTCCGAATCATTGCCACCTTGAATATTTCCTTTTGGAATTCTGCAACCATCTAAGGCCAACTCCCATGTCTTCCAACCAAAATAGCCGATCTTGGGTATGGTTGAGCCATGACAATCCTTGGGTAATTCTCCCCGGGGTTTCTCAATAATAAAACTTCTGAGGCCTTTATAATTATGCCCTTCTCCGGGTTCAACCCGGCAAAGCACGGCAATATAATCTGCACCATCAGCAAATGTGCACCAATACTTATTTCCCGTGATAACCCATTCGTCGCCATCCAGTACGGCTTTGCAACTGACGGCTTGCAGGTCAGAACCAACATCCGGCTCCGACAGGGAAACTGCTGCGAGATACTCGCCTTTGGCTGCTTTTTTTGTGAGTTCAAGTCGCTTTTCCAGCGACCATCCCTGAACACCCATCACGCTACTGGCCCGGGCGATAATGCTCGCTACACTCATCCAGCCTCGCGCAAGTTCTTCTGCGATTAAGCAGTATTCAAAAACACCCAGTCCAAGACCACCGTGTTCTTCAGAAATACGAATGCCAAAGTAACCCATCTCTCCCATTTTACGGCGAAGATCCATGGGTATATCACCCTGCACCGGATCAAGCTCGTTGGCGACTGGAAGAACTTCTTTCATAGAAAATTCTCTGGCTACCTCCTGAATCATCAAGCGTTCTTCAGTCATGTATCCAGGGTTAGGGTTTTCGAGGATGGCGTCCTCGGAGCGATCCATTACCATGCGCTAATCTCCTCTTACTGTATCTAGAATTTTTGCATTCATATTTATGTAACTTTTACTTCCAAAAGGTTTATTTATTCAAGCAATACATTTGCAAAAACCATAACCAGCAATGTTATGTTGTTCAGCAAAGGCGATATTTGATTTGGCTCGCATTACATGCCTATTAAATCAGCTGTGTTGATAATATTTTGCAATATTCGAACACTGGCTGCATCAACCATTACACCATCTACGTTTATCGCACCCAAGCCTTCTTCCAGCGCTTTAGCGTATGCTTCCTGTTGCTTACGCGCACTTTCTACAGCCTGCTTCGTAGGTGAAAAAACCGTTTGTGCCGGCTCGACCTGTGAAGGGTGAATAGCCCATTTACCAACCATGCCCAGAACATTGGATCGTTCGCACTCAGCAGTAAATGCATCAGGGTTGCGGAAATCAGCAAAAGGGCCATCAACCGGATCAATCCCGTTAGCGCGGCAAGCAATGGTCATTTTATAGCGGGGGTAATGCCAGACATCGGGTGGATATAGTGGAGAGTCTCCACCGATCCCCCGCAAATTCATTCTCTGGCTGGCAGAGTAGTCGCCCATTCCAAAAACCAGACACTCCAAACGATCGCTAGAAGCTGCGATTTCCTCCACATTCATCATGCCTTCAACTTCTTCAATCAAACACTCTATGCCAATACGATTTTTAAGCCCGAGTTTAGCTTCCAATTGGTCAAGCAACAAATGCACAAACATGACGTCATGTGCGCTCTTGGCCTTGGTCAGCATGATAGTGTCTAATTTTTCACCTGCTCCGGTTACAATCTCAATTATGTCGTCGTGACAATATTCTGTTTCGACATCATTAATGCGCACACAAAGTGTTTTTGGTGTCCATTCCAAAGAATTTATAGCTTCTACAATCATGCCCCGAGCAGCTGCCTTGGCGTTCGGCGCTACCGCATCTTCCAAATCTAAAAACACATGGTCCAATTCCATCTTCGAGGCTTTTTGCATCATCTTCTCGCTGGAGCCTGGAACCGATAGTTGACACCGACGTAATCTTTGAGGTCGTTCTGACATAACTTTATTCCTGTTATTAACTATTTAGTTGCTGTTCAGTATTCACTGAATGATATTTTTATCCCGCAAGTCAGCAATTTGCTCTTGGGTCAATCCATACTCTTTTAATATCTCATCGGTGTGTTCACCTAATAGGGGTGCACGATGACGAACCCCACCGGGAGTTTTTGTCATCTTTATAGGTGTGTTAGTGACAAAGTATTTTTCATCCACACCCGGATGTTCCAGTGGCACCAGCATATTTCTGGCCACCACGTGAGCATCTTCAAAAATTTCCTGCGCATTCTGTACCGGACCAAAGGGAATTCTGGACCCCAACTTTTTTGAAAGCTCCTGCTTGCTAAATTGCTGCGTCCAATCATTAATAATACTGACTATCACATGCATATTTTGCACGCGACGATAGTTGCTGGAAAAACGCTCATCAGCAATTAAATCCTTGCGATTCATTTCGGTACAAAGAATAACCCAGAAATTATCTCCAGGGCAGGCAATGGCGACAAAACCGTCACTGGCTGGAAAAATCCCGAATGGGCAGAGTTGAGGATGCGCATTTCCCTCCAAGCCTGGTATTTCTCCCGTATAGGAGTATTGCGGAACTATGCGCTCACAGAATGCTAATACAGCATCATACATCGCAACATCGAGAAACTGCCCCTGACCTGTTTTGTTTACCTCATGCAAGGCAGCCATAATGCCAAACGCCGTGAGTGCGGCCGGAATCATGTCTCCAATTCCTGGGCCTACCTTAGTTGGCACACCGTCAATAGGGCCAGTAATACTCATCAAGCCACCCATTGCCTGGGCAATAACATCGTAAGCCGGCCAATTTGCATAGGGGCTTTCCCCTGTTCTGGGATCACCAAAGCCTCTGATCGTGGCATAAACCAGTTTTGGGTTTAATTCAGCCAGAGACTCATAGGATAGATCCAGACTTTCCATAACCCCGGCTCGAAAGTTCTCTACCAACACATCCGCTTCTTTGGCCATGTTGCGAATCAGTGCCTTACCTTCAGGGTGTTTGAGATCTATGGCTATGCTTCGCTTGTTACGATTAACGCTTTGGAAATAGCCACCAAAAGGTCTTCTATTAGTAATTTCAGGCGGGAATGGCGGCGTAGTGCGCGTACCGTCGCCGGTTATGAGCGCCTCGACTTTCATTACGTTGGCACCCTGGTCAGCGAACAACATAGTGCAAAATGGACCCGATAATGCTCGAGTCATATCGAGAATCTTTAAACCTTCTAGCGCGCCTGACATGGTACTACATCCTTAACGATAACTTTCTGACCACTTCAATTTTCCGACAACATCAATTTTCTGACTACAACTATATCTTGCTAGCCGAAAGGACTTAGAGTTGCATAAAATCAGCTAAAAAATACTACATTATCGCGCATCAGGCAAAAGCTGATTTTTTCTTGATTTGGACGCGGCGTTCACCTTCAAATACAACATCATCATTCTGATTTATACCCCAGTGTTTAAATCTCACTTCGCCGGACTTGCCATCGAGGTCACTCTTTGCAAGTACTTCAGAATAAGCGTACAGCGTATCCCCATGGAAAACGGAAGTTTTAAGGCGAATTTTGTCCAACCCCAATTCCTGCAACGCATTTTCGCCGGTATCCTGCATGCTTAAACCAATAATCATAGATATAGTCACGCCACCAAATTGCAGACGACGCCCAAAGCTATCTTTTACAGCGTCTTCGTTAAAGTGTGCGTCTGCTGTATTTAAAACCTGCAAAGTGATCCCTACGTTATCATTCTCGCACATAGTTTTACCCCGTGAGTGACGAATCACCTGCCCCACCTCAAAGTCTTCAAAGTAGTTATTGTTTCCTGTCAATTTCATGTTCAAGCATCTCCCATAACAATTGCAGAGGGGTTTCCGAACCGAACAAAGTTAGTACGCGTGAATTCAACGACCTTGGTTCCGTTTTGATTAAACCCTTCTGTAAACCAACTTACGATACCCGCTTGTTTATTGCTTTTTGAAATTCTTTTACTTACCACTGTGCTGCGTGCAGTCAGGGTGTCTCCTACATGCACGGCCTCTTTGAATTCACAACCGTCGACCCCCAAAAACAGGCCGCCACCTTCCGACAGATCTTCAACGGACATACCGAAAGCTGTGTTAAATACTAACAATGGGTTTACCACCATCTTTTTGTGACCAAGCGATTGCGCGTAAGGCTCATTAAAATAGAGAGGATTAAAGGACAGAGTCTGGGTAGAAAACCATGAGTTATCAGCGTCTGTAATAGTGCGCCCCCAATGGTGTTCGTATATCTGACCCTCCTCAAAATCTTCAAATTTATGACCTTTTTTTGCCAGAATGGCACGTTGTCTAAAACTATCTTCGCTCACTACGCTTGCTCCTATCAGGTATCTAGACCCTATTTTGGTAGAACTATTCTTCCTGGCCGCTGGCTGAATGCTGCATACCAAATATATCAAAATGCTCTGCAGACTTAGCCGATATCACTATAGCTATACAGTATACACATATACAGTTGTGGCCGAAGTTTCAGATGCGGAAAATAAAAAATGAGCTTACGACAATAATTTACTGAAGAACTGCCTAGGCAATACCCAAAAATCTTTCAGCCGCCTGGAACAGCAGGCTATCTTTGTCGGCGATACTTGTTTGCCCTATAAAGGCGGCTGGGTCCCTTTCCATTATTGCGTAAGGGTAATCCGTGCCCGCAAAATACTGTCCGGGTGCAAAGTCAGTCATTAAATAACTTAAATAACCTGGGTCGTAAACAAGACTATCGTAAAAAAAACGCGCGGCATAACTTTGTGGTGTCTCTGGCAAAGACCCACCAAAAGACTTGGTTAATTTCCAACCTTGGGTCAAGCGGTGTACCAAGGGTACAATAGCGCCGCCACCATGGCTAAAACCAATACGAAGGCGTGGGTATTTGTGCGGAATCCCGGCTCGAATCAAGGATACTGCGGTAAGGGCTGTATCGAGGGGGAAAGCAGCAAAGGGGACCAAATCTGGAAACTTATTTAACCGCTCCACTCCGATAGGCCGCAAAGCATGTACAAATATCGCCAGATCCTGAGCTTCTGCTTCTGCAAAAAACTCGTCAAACCGGGAATCTCCCAGCATCACTTCGTTGATATTGCTGCCAATTTCAACGCCCGAAAATCCATCTGCTTTTATCCGTGTCAGCATTTTTGCAGCCATTGCCGGGTCTTGCATAGGTACAATTCCCAAACCTGAAAACCTACCAGGATGTAATGCAACCATCTCGGCGATAACTTTATTCATCCAAAGACACATCTCCATGCCGGCAGATGGCTTGAACCAATAAGATAACAGCTCAGGCATGGGTGAAAGCGCCTGCCGGGCGACCTTCGTTCTATCCATATCCTCTATGCGCCGATTTACATCCCAGGACCGGCTATCCAGCTGACGATAAGGCTTATCCTCAATGAGAATTTTTGCAGAATCCCCCTCACACACCATGCAAGGCCACTTTGGCTCGCCTTCTTTATCAGGGCTGTCAGGAAATGAATTTGGAACAATATGGGTATGTACATCAATGAGCTGTGTCATTCGTCGCCTCGCTTACTGATTTTCGGGAAGGACGACGCTCAGGCCATCCAATGCCTCGGTGATTTTAATCTGACAAGATAATCGCCCTCTGGGATGGGGCTCTGCCGCGTACTCGAGCATACCCTCCTCAGTCTTGCTTACAGGAGGTAGTTTATCAAACCACTCTGCATCCACATGCACATGACAAGTTGCGCAACTTAAAACTCCACCACATTCCGCTACAATTCCAGGTACTGCCTCACTGCTTGCCACCTGCATTAAACTCAGACCGGGAGTCGCCTCAATTTCAAATACCTCACCTGTATGGGTTACAAACTTAACTTTCACAAATACTCTCTACTTCCAAAACACATATACGCACGCTAACAATACCGGAACCACTAACACCTAAGCCCAATAATATCAAAGCCCAAAAGAACCTTGGATCAAATAATTATACTGACCTTACCTTGATCATTTAGGTTATCTACATCCAGGAAGGAAACTTTCTTCAGGATTTTTATGTCTCCTCCAGTGAGGCTCATGGTGTAGATATGGTGGCCCAGATAGATCTCCGTAGACCCATTTTTACTCCGGTAGGTAACAAAATTAGACGTCACACGAAAGCTATCATCAGTACCATCCAGTATTCGAACATTACTAACCAGGTGTCTACAGCGCGATTTCGGCCATTCCACGTGCGCAGCCTTCTTTCCTAAACGCTTAACACGCTCTGTCAATCTGAAATAATCATCAGCTACATAGAACAGTTTGTTCGCTGGGTCCGCATCGTCACTGGAACCGGCTGGTGGCACCCAGTAGTCTGCACCTTCGGCAAACAGTGTTAGCCATTCAGTTAATTCCCAGGCATCTAACAGCGCTGCTTCATAAAATAAAAAATCTTCCAGCTCCGAACGAGTAACCGTTACATCAGATCTTTGCGTCAATGTCACGCTCATTTTTCTGCCCCTTGTATACGACGATCCCACTCTCTCCAGAACACACGCATCTGCTCTTCGTCGGTGGTTATTTGAGAGTTTTCCCCCATACCTTTGGATATGTCATTCCAGGCGGTGTAATTCAGATTTTGATAGCCCTGCTGACACATTTTTAATGCTTCACAGTCATCCGGGGTAGCAAATCCACCAGGACCGAGAAACTCCAGAAAATTATATAGCCGTCTTTGCCGCATAATTTTACTTTCGTCTTTTGGTGCCAGAGCCCAGGCCTTTACATGTTGTTTGTTTGCAGCCTGTGGGTAGAATGTGCGAAAGGTTACGGCCATTATGTTATTTATGACAAGATTAGGGAATATCAGCATATTGAAATTATGATAAGCGATACGGTCTGCGCGCTCTTTGCCAAAACGCCGTTCAAGTCCTGCTCGTAATGCTGCAGTGTCTGCCTCGCCCTGCTCGCCCCAACCGGCAACAGATTTTGCTACCGGGCGCCCCCACGGACCACCATATTCAATCGCAGCATGCCCATTGCCCAAATCATGGATCTCATTAACCCTTGTGCCTGCATCTCCCAACTGACCACCAGCTGCGATCACATAATCAAAATAGGTGGTGTGTGTAGGCATCCCGTGATAACCGTCGAAACTATTCTCCGCCAACAACTTCCAGTTTGCATCAAAACCATATTCCTGTGTTCCGCCAACAATTTCCATGCCCACTTCAGATTGGTCAACTGTGAGATCAATAAACTCCTTTGCACCTGCTAAGTAGCTACTCAGATCCTCAGTGGCTGCTTCGTCGAAATTAACAAAGTACAAACCTCGGTAATTCTCCAGGTGCGCCACGCTCACCAGGTCATGTATGTCATCACCACCTTCCGCATGATAACGCTCATCTTCTGGACGGCTAATCAGTTTACCACCCAGATCAAAGGCCCAGGCGTGATACATACACCGAAACATTTTTTCGTTGCCCTGTTTTTCTCGGCAGACAATGGCACCCCGATGTGGACAGGTATTGAAGAAAGCGCGTACAACGTCATCCTGACTGCGTACAAATATGAGCTCTCTACCCCCTACATCACGTGTCAGGAAGTCTCCAGGTTCAGGTAGTTCGGACTCATGGCCGATATATAGCCAGCATTTATCAAAGATCCTGCGCTCCTCAAGGGTAAGGATCTTATCATCAACGAATACACGCCGATTAACCTGAAACAATGACTGGCCTCTATTTTCCAGTACATAGGGTTCAATAATTGTATCTGCTTTAATAGCACTCATAAGCTGTTCCTATTTTAATTCTAAACTCTGCTGCACTCGGCACGCGCTCAGGGTCTAAATACTGCAAAGCACTTTTGCGAGTTGAAAATCCACGTCTCTAGGTAATCAATAATATCTGCTTTAGTGTCAGGAACAACGCCCGACAGGCATATCCAGTTTTTAAATTCCTGGCATCCTGCATCATCAATGGCATCGTTCTCAAGTTCAGGCCAAAGCCGCTGATTGCCCGCGTTCAGTTCCTCAAAACGTGCGCGATCAAAATCCCGATCCGGATAGAGCCAGTGGTTTTTTTCTGTCAGGAATGCATGCGACCACCCAGACGAAGCCATAACCACAAAGCGCTCAGGACGATCTCGCAAAACTTCGCCAATCGTCTCTCCGAGTTGAAAACAACTGCGTGGTGTTGGTCCAGCAGGTCCTGGACGGTCAAGATAATCATCCTTTTCAGAATCGGGTCGCTTATCAAATAGATGGGCGGCGCCACCTCGCGTTGAAACTACCCCCTTCCCGTAACAGTTTACAGATACGGGAATAATCGGATACGGCCAGCCTTCTTGCTCCCAATCCAAAAACACCATCGCATTGGAAAACGCATGCGACAAGGTTGGGTGGTTGGCATATTTGTACGAGTAGGCTATTGGATAATGCCTGGAAATAACTTCATTAGCCAATTCTCTGGCTAGTTTGCCAGCACCCGGTACATTGAAGGTGTGCCCAGGATCAACACCCCAAATATTATCAACACTATTAATAAAGGTGAATGGCCGAGCAGGAAATTCATCCATGCAATACATATTAAAAGGGGGGATTATATCTTCTTTGAAATTTTCGTATTGATCGTCGCCAAACATAAGAATTGCATCTGGTGCAAAATCATCGATAACTTTCCGCACTTCCTTTAGCGCAGTTTTATGCCTTAATTGATGCATTTCAGCTTGTGCAGCTTCGTCTTCCCATTCCTCCTGCATACCTTTGGGCCAGTTCTCAGGCTTTCGCATGTCTTCCGGTACCAAATGGCTATGAGATATACCTCTCAATAAGTTGGCATATGTTTTCGGATATCCTAACAATGGTGGATAATGCGTAATACCCACACCCAATATTTCTGCCACCTACGCCTCCTTATTTAATTAGCTGAATCTTTTTAATTAGCTGGATTGCCACAACTATTACTTTATCGTTACATCATTATTGCATCGTTCTCTATCGCTTTACCATCAGGCTTTTAACTATGTGATTTGCAAACTAAATGGTTTTCAAACCGCTAGTTTTAAGTCTGGGCAGGCTTAAAATAAGGCATTGCACTGCCTTCGCCATTGTCCCTGAATACTACCTCAACTCGCTGATCAATAGAAAGCGTATCGGGATCACAGTCAACTATATTGGTCAACACGCTGACGCCTTCATCAAGAGTGACATAGGCTAGCGTAAATGGCACTTTCGCTCTGCGCAAAGTACTGTGAGTATAAATTTTGCCTTTGCCACTGGCTTGAACCCAAGTGGTATTCAGGCTATGACAATGGGGGCACTTCGAGCGCGGGTAAAAATGATGCTGATCACAATCGCCACAAAGCTTCAGCATAAATTTTCGGTCCGCGGTAGCATCCCAGAAAGGTTTGGTTTCTTCATTAATTCTCGGAACAGGTACCTTTTGTTTTTTACTCATGCGTCTTCACCTCCCAAAATTAACGTGGCACTTCCCATACGTGTTCCAATAGAGCCGCCGGTACCATGAGCCAATACAAGCTCACAATTTGGCACCTGAACTTTCTCATGGGCTTCGCCTCTCAACTGACGAACGGCTTCGATAATTTTAGTTACCCCGCCTCTGTTTGCAGGATGATTATTGCATAGCCCTCCACCATCGGTATTAAAGGGCAGCTTGCCAATACCTGAGATGAGATTTCCATCCATGACAAATCTGCCCCCTTGCCCCTTTTCACAAAAGCCGAGATCTTCAATCGTTTCCAATACCGTGATAGTAAAAGAATCATAAATTGACGCGTAATCAATATCAGCCGGAGTAATACCCGCTTCTTTAAAGGCTAAAGGTCCGGACCAGCGTGCTCCAGTAAAGGTCAAATCGACATGCCCACCGTTTAGATGTTTTGGTGCTTCAGCATGACCCAAAACTTTTACATTACTGCGGTGTAAAGATTTCGCTATTTCTGGGCTCACCACCACAACCGCACCACCACCATCTGTAATAACACAACAATCCAGCCTGTGCAGGGGGTCAGAGATCATGGGGGAATTCACTACTTCTTCCACAGTCACCACGTCCTGCAGCAAAGCATTAGGATTATATTGTGCATGTGTAGATGCAGCGACCTTCACCCAGGCCAATTGCTCACTGGTAGTGCCATACTCATGCATATGTCGCATAGCGGCCATGCCGTACATATTTGATGTGGTTGGTCCGTAGGGTGCTTCAAAACCGGATTCGGGCACAGCCGAACCCAGGGTCCGAGGCGCAGTACCGGTAGCCTGCCCTGCTGACCTGGGTTTTCCAGCCAAGGTTATGAGAGCAACATTGCACTTGCCCGCGGCGATAGCAGCGGCAGCGTGCCCTACGTGGACAACTGGAGATGAGCCGCCAGTTTCGGTCGAATCCGTATAGCGCAAACCCAAGCCCAAATATTCAGCCATATTGATGGCGCCCATACCTGGTGCATCTCCTGCACAAAAGTAACCATCAACATCACTAAAGGATAAGCCTGCGTCATCCAGCGCGCCTTTAGCCACCTCCGCATGCAACTGAGGCAACGATTTTTCAGGTGCGTATCGAGTTGGGTGTTCAAAAATTCCTGCAATAAATGCCTTGCCCTTTAGCATCGTTTCATACCTCATTATTAACTTGAAATCTAAATAATTATAAGCCGCAAATTCGTATTAATAACATACAAATTTCTACAGTAGGGTACTTATTACGAAAGACGGGAGGTCTATGCGTCAACAAGTATTATTGGCTGCCAGATGATTAAAAGTGGACTGGTCACTTTTTAAACTAAACACTATTTTTTAACTTACGGCTAGCAATGGCTATATTCATGATCAGGCATCTTCTTTTAATAAAAAGTGTCCGTGGGAAAGCGCTATTGGACGATTCACATCGTCTTGCCAAATTTCACATCTAACATTTGCCACACGCCGCCCTTGTCGAGCCACAATGGCACGCCCAAAAAGGTCTACAGGCCTAGCGGATCGCAAATAATCTATAGAAATATCAATAGTTTTGGGCAGACTCTGGGAAGAAGAATCATATAGGATTTGCAAAACTGCGGTTACTTCGAGAAAAGCACCGAGCACACCACCATGGATAGCCGGCAATACGGGATTTCCAATAAGTTTTTCCTGGAATTTTAATTCCGTAATCAGCAGTGAACCGGCTGTTCTAACGTTTATCCCGAGAAATTTTGTATAAGGAATTTTAGACAATAGCAGCGACAGATTCTTGCCTTCTCCTGCGTCATGAAGTTCGGATAGTAATTTCATTTTCTAGGCTTGTTCACTGTACCAATCATAAAGGTGCCCACTGAGGTTGCTATAGGCTCTTCGATATCATCATGCCAGGCTATGCCCTTCACGAAGGCGACATTTTTTGTCGTTTTATAGCATTCAGCCTGAGCAAATAAATCAGCCCCGGGTTCCGCTGGCCGCATGTAATCAATGCGCAAATCCAGAGTCGCGATGGAAAACTCCCCCATGTCAACAAGCTTGACCTTTACAGCCTTGCCAGAGGCGGTATCCAGCATGGTAGTAATTACACCACCATGTGGAACGCCTGTATCGGGATCTCCGACCAGCATATCTGAATAAGGTAGCTTTACGCGCCCTACTCCCTCGTCATTATCGAGATATTCAATCTTCAAAGCCAAGCCATGCGGGCTGCGCATGCCAATATCCAACTCATCACCGAGCTCTTGCTTACTCATTGATTGTGCTCTCTAAACATCTGAATTTACTCTAAGCCGCTAATACATTATCTGACAATTCGGAGATTTAGCGAGGGTCCACTATCGTGACTGTGCCCTGCGCTACTGCTGCTAAGCGACCTTCATTCATTACGTCTATTCTAACCACGGCCTGGGTTCTGCCCAGATTCACAATGCTTGCAGTTGCTTCCAAAATACCCTTGGAAACCGGTGCGGTTAAGTTCAACTTGAATTCAGTTGTCGCTGCCCACTGCCCCTTCTTCATGGCTGGGTAACATACACAGCCCAACATGTGATCGATAAATGCGGAAAGTACACCACCATGCATGTTGCCAAATGGGGTCAGTAACTCAGGCCGAACTTCAATCTGACCACTCATGACACCTGGGCTTGCATCTACCAATTTAATATCCAGAAATTCATGTAAGCCACCTGCTCCACCTGTATTTTTCAGGAAATTTTTAGCAATCTCTTCATTAAAAGGAATAGCAGCTCTTTTTTTATCAGCCATAGTATTTATCTCTATATCAGTAAGTTAGTTATATTAAGTAGAATTTAGTTTAATTGCAGATGATTATTTAGGTGGGATAAGACAGGAGTGAATGGAGCCTTCACCTTCAATCTCACGGCCCAGTGTTCTAATTGCAAGGTCGGCGTCAGCCAGATCAAAATTATGCGTGTGCATTTCGCTAAAATTAACTCGGCCGGACTCTATAAGATTGATTGCGTTCTTGTAGCCTGTGGAGGTAACACCAATTGCCCCCTTAATATTAATCTCTTTAAAAACAATAAGATCGGAGACAAAGTTATCTACTGGCTTCAAACCTTTTACGCCCGCAAGCACTATCGTTCCACCCGGTCTAACCATATCCAAAGCGTCTCTAACGGGTTGCGTGGCATAGGCGCTGACATCGATTACTACGTCTGCTCCGCCATTGGTTAATTCTTTTACTCGTCGGACAGAATCTTCTTCGTCTACATTGATCGTGTGATCCGCACCGTAGTACCGGGCAACTTCCAATTTTTTAGCATCTGCCGCCAGACCAGTCACAATTATTTGCCCAGCTCCGACTTCCCGGCAAGCGATAACACTACATATCCCTCTCTGGCCCGGACCCAGAATAACAACATTATCACCCGGCTTGGTTTCAGGTATTTCTACTGCCCAACGAAAACCAGCGCCCAGAGGATTAAAAATTACCGCTTGTTCTGCAGGCAAGTCAGCATCCACTTTATGCATAATAGTATTGGGGTGCAGAAACATGAACTGCGCATAGCCACCCCAAAGGCTGGGCACTTCAGAAACGGGAATGTAAGAATACATCTGGCGTTTGTCGCACAGATGATATTGCCCCCCGAGGCAACAACTGCAAAACCTGCAAGAAATCATGGTTTCAACGGCAACCCGGTCACCAACCTCAACGCCCCAGCGTTTAGCTGCTCGATCTCCAATTTTTGCAATTTTACCCAAAGGCTCGTGTCCCGGGATAATAGGCGTCGGGACCTTGATTACACCCTCATATTGTTCGAGGTCGCTTCCACAAATGCCACATGCTTCCAATTCCAATATGGCGGAATCTTCATCTATGTCGGGTATAGCAATATCTTGAGCCTCTAATTTGCGTGGCCCAGTCTGCACCATGGCAAACGATGTTTTAGGCAATACTGCCATTTTTTAATCCTCAATAGATAGTGCGAGTCTGGGACAAACATTAACTGCTGCCATCAGATCCTCACGCAAAGATTCATCGGGGTTTTCTATTAGTACTACCAACTCATCACTATCATCGATTTCAAATACGTCTGGACACGCAAGCACACACAGTTGGTTCGATTCACACAAATCACGATCAACCTTTATTTTCATGCAGGAGACTCCCGTCAATTAAGTTAGTTATATTACTGCTGAGCCGCTAGATCCAATATCATCACCAGCTCGCGCTCACATCCACCTATACACAAAAGCTTCATAACACAAAAGCTTCACACAGGCGAAATGCTCCTCGCTTTTAAACAGCGCTAAATTATGAATCTGCTTTCCATATATTAAGCGCTCTCCAGTTCTGGCGATAATAAAACATTTACTTACTCAAATGTCATTTAACTGCGACCTGACAAATTGTCATCTATCTGGAATGCAGATTCAACAAGCTAAGCTGCTTTCCCGTGCATGAAATATCGACAGTCCAATCACCGAGCTTGCTCACCAAAATAGTCGGCTGTTTTTCACTTTCGGTGTGAATGGTTAACAATATTGAAAGATCATGAAATTTCAGCACTTCCCTACACTTTTAAAGTCAATGGTATTGTGCTACTGTACCGTCCAGACTGTATAGACCCCTTCTCAATTTAATCACAATGATTAATTACAATTCAGGCGGAATCTAATATTCACGCCTAGCAGGAGTTATTTAAATGAACATTAAAACAACCTATTTATTCTGTGCCATGATAGTACTGAGCATATTTTCTGTTAATGCCAGCGCCTATGATAAAAACAAAGCCTTAACCACTTGTAAGGCCCATATCTCTGATTTATATAAAGATAAACTTCAGCGCACCACTCTTCGAAAAACCAGAGCACGTAGCAATTACATCAAGCTCACAATGAAAGTATCCACCGTTGATGATACCTTTAAGGCCGTTTGTAAAATTACTTCTGACGGTGAACTGACTTATACAACCGATCAAAAAGAAAAATAGCCGCCCGTACTCCCAAGAGTACATTCTACTTGACCACTGCAGCCCAAATTCGATAAAGCTATGTTGTTGCCGCAGTGGTTCGAGTCACGTTGCCAGTTTTTGATCAACTACTTGTAACTGGCCTTAATCTTGTGCATGTGCTTTCATTTTGCGCAGGCACATCAGGGTTTTACTCAACGTAGAAAGAGGATTTGAGTGGGGACAGCTACTTCTGTACGCGACCGAATTCTTCTTGCAGCCACTCAAGTGGTGAGCGAAGTCGGCTCAGGTCATCTCACCCTTGATAGGGTTGCTGCTACTGCCGGAGTTTCTAAAGGTGGCTTATTGTACCATTTTGGAACTAAGCGCGAGCTAATCCAGGCAATGGTCTTTGAAGTTCTTGGTGCTTTCAGGAAAAAGATTACCGCCAAAATGGAGCAGACGGAAGTATCCAAAAATGTGCGTTTAGCAGCAACTATTCAAGTAGTCAAAGAGCGTACTACCACGGAAAAGCAGCAACTCCGTGCACTTTTTGCAGCCTATTCAGAGGATCCCAAACTGCTTGAACCTGCCAGGGAAGTACTAAAAAACCATGTGGATGAAATCCGAAATGAAGCCATAGATTCAGACGCGGCGCTCACAATTGTGCTGGCAATTGAAGGCATTCGCTTTATGGAGTTGTTTGAATTGCTGCCTCTGGATCAAAAAGAGGTGGATCACATGCTCGATAGATTACATGGACTATGCGTCTAATTAACATTAGCTATAGACTATACGTAATTGATTAAAAAGACATATTTACCCCTGATATACCCTTCCTGTCTTTAATCATTGTGTCTGGCAGGTATATTGCCTTGTCTATTATCCCTCCTTATGATTATGTTCATAGTGTTTGTCCGCTACTGACTATTGGCGACGATACATTGGTCTTTATTCACCCATTGCCAAGTGGCAGTATACTCAGGCTTTAATTTTCATTGCAGGGAATCTATATGTCAAAAAATCCAACCGCAGCGCTGGCCAAACGTATCACTGAGCACCGATTTACAGATCTTCCGCCAGAAGCTGTCGAGGTCACAAAACAATGCTTGCTGGACTATATCGGTGTAACCTTTGCTGGATCGGCGGAACCCCTGAGTGAAATACTTCTGCAAGACGCACAGGAATCCGGCTGTTTTCCTCAAGCATCAATTATAGGTCGAAATGAAAGGCTGTCATTGGACCAGGCAGCACTTATTAACGGCTCGGCAAGCCATGCGCACGATTACGATGATGTGCATTCAGCTATGTCAGGGCACCCCACGGTACCTGTTGCACCTGCCGTATTTGCCTTGGGCGAACATTTGGGCGTTTCGGGCAGGGCAATGATCACTGCCTTTGCGACGGGTATTGATGCTGAATGCCTGGTCGGTACCTATATGGGTGGTTCTCATTACCACAAGGGTTTTCATGCCACCGGAACAGTGGGTACTTTTGGCGCTGCAGCCGCATCCGCTAAGCTATTAGAGCTAAGCCAATCTGAAATCCAAAGCGCATTGGGCATCGCTGGCACCCAGGCAGCGGGATTAAAAGCCCAGTTTGGCACTATGTGTAAACCCCTGCATGCAGGCCGAGCAGCTGCTACCGGACTACAATCGGCAAAACTAGCGGCAAAAGGTTTTTCCAGCCATGATGATATACTCTCCACCGAACGTGGCTTTGGCGCGACACAAAGCAATAACCCCTCGCTTGAGAAATTTTTT
This sequence comes from Pseudomonadales bacterium, assembly GCA_019090385.1. Taxonomy (GTDB): domain Bacteria; phylum Pseudomonadota; class Gammaproteobacteria; order Pseudomonadales; family Azotimanducaceae; genus DC-out156. The sequence goes on from JAHRWB010000122.1 coordinate 17,793, forward strand.
AGTGCACTCAAGACACCCAGTTTTGTTCCTGGCATTGCTTTTAAATATCATTCTGCCTGTTTTTTAACGCATTCGTCTCTAGAGGCAATTCACCAAATCAAACGCGAGCATTCACTCACTGCCGATACCGTACAGGCAGTGGATATCCATGTTGCCCCAGGCCACTTTGGTGTATGTAACATATTGGAACCCAAGACCGGGCTGGAAATAAAGTTCAGTCTAAGGTTTACTGCGGCTATGGCATTATTTGACCTGGCCACTTCTCAAATTGATATTTATACCGATGAACTCTCCCAGGACCCGGCCCTGATCGCACTCAGAGACAAAGTAACCGTGCACGCATTTGACAAAACGCGGCGCGAAACAATCGTCAATATCAGGACGGCAGAGGGTGAATACAGTGCCGAAGCAGATGTCACCATTCCTCAAACGGATCTGGATGCTCAAAGGGAGAGGCTGCAATCCAAATTCAGAGCTCTAACCTATAAACGGCTTGGCGAAGCCAAATCGGAGCGCATATTGGAACTGGTCAATACTCTGGAACAGCAAGAAGACATGTCTGAGCTATTTGCATTACTGAGAACTCTCCCAAACAAGTGATGTTCACGTGAAACATATTGGCAGCTTACAGCACTAAAATAGGCTTGTCGTTTAGTCACAATAAGATACAAAGAGGTAAGCATGAAAACCCGAATTACTGAGCTATTTGGCATAGAACATCCCGTGTTACTGCCTGGCATGACGCGGGTTTCAGTACCGACACTGGTCGCAGCTATCAGCAATTCCGGTGGGCTGGGTTTGCTGGCTACAGTATCACTCAATGCCAGTGAAACCCGTGATGCAATCCGTGAGGTACGAAAGCTTACCTCGCAACCCTTTGGTATCGGCATACCCTTAATGGTCCCGGATGCGGAAGAGAAAGTGCGTATTGCGCTTTCAGAACAAGTTCCTGTTATCAATTATGCACTCGGCAAAGGAGACTGGATCGCTAAGGAAGCTCATACATTTGGTGGGAAAGTCATCGCGACAATTACCAATGAGCGACATGCTCTCAAAGCGGTTGATGCCGGCGCTGACGCGCTTTTGGTCACTGGCCACGAAGCAGCAGGACATGGCAGCCCTGTTACCTCTCTGGTTCTGATACCTGCTCTGGCAGACCGCTTATCGGTCCCATTAATAGCCGCTGGCGGCTTCGGAGATGGACGTGGCCTGGCAGCGGCCCTGGCTCTGGGTGCCGATGCCGTTGCAATGGGCACTCGATTTTCAACTGCCCAGGAAAGCCCTTTACACGGAGCAAGCAAACAAGCGGTGTTGGATAAATCTATTGCAGACACAATATGTACGAACCGTTTTGACGGTATGGAGTGCCGGATCATGCTTACTCCTAAAGCAAGCAAGATATTGCAGGAAAAAGTTAACTACTTTCAGGCCTTTTTAGCTGCGAGCAAAATGGCATCAACCATGAGCAAGCCCTGGTGGCAAATTATTACCGGTGTGTTACGCAAAGGGCCTGCACGCACCATAGAATTGGCACGCATGGCAGGAGCAGCGGAAGCCATGCGTTTAGCTGTTGATGAGGGCGATCATCAGAATGGTCTGCAACCCATAGGGCAGGTCCAGGGATTAATCAATGACTCCCCTACTGTTGAAGCATTAATGGGGCGCATTTTACAGCAAGCCATAGAGGCGAGTTCACGAGCTAGTGCTGGCCTTAGCTGATTGCTAAGACCAGACACCAAGTACAGCAGAATTTACCAGAAAACGCACTGGCTGAATCTTCACAACGTGCACCCCGCCGCACCCAGATTATTCTGAGGGCATCAGACCTTCCAGCATTTCCGCTGTATCAAGATATTCATTAACAAATTCAGAAACTTGATCACGCGCACTAATGGACTGGTTCATCCGCCCGACTATCTGTCCAACCGGATTGAGTGCCACATCTTTAGCCGCCTCAGGATGGCGATTCATCCTGGATAAAGATTCACTGGCCAACATCATTTGCATGGGTGCCCCCAGAGGTTCAGGGTTACCCGGAGCTTCCCAGGCATTGGTCCAATCATTGCGCAACATACGTGCGGCTTTACCCGTAAATGAACGGCTACGCACAGTGTCGCTAGAGCTTGCGTTTAGCAGCAACTCCTTGGAGATTGGATTGGTTTCAGCATCGGTTGTTGTCAGCCAAATTGATCCACACCATACACCCTGAGCACCCAGGCACAACGCAGCAGCCATTTGCCGGCCGCTGCCTACCCCACCCGCTGCCAACACAGGAATATCACCGGCTACTTCAACCACTTCTGGCCACAGTACCATGCTGCCAATTGCGCCAGTATGACCTCCTCCTTCATAACCCTGGGCAATAATAAAGTCCATTCCAGCCTCAACATGATGTTGCGCATGCTTTGGACTACCACACAATGCACCTATCAGAACGCCAGCATCCTGTACCTGTTTAATAATATCTGCCGGAGGCGTGCCCAAGGCATTGGCAATCAACTTCACATTTTTGTGCGCCAAAGCTACTTCGACCAGAGGCCTGCCTGAAGTGTCGGTCATCATCAGGCGATCAGGCGGACTATTGCTGCCATCATGCAAAGGCGGAACATCGTGCTCATCAAGTAAAGTTCGAGCAAATTCCCGGTGCCCCGAAGGAATGGCCGCTTGAACTATTTCTCTCAATTTATCATGATCCTGCTCTCCCCGCCCTTCAAACTTGTTGGGGATGATTACATCGACTCCATAGGGCCTGTCTCCAACTTTTTCGTCTATCCAGCTTAATTCTACTTCGAGTTGCTCCGGAGAAAATCCCGCGGCACCCAGCACGCCAAATCCACCGGCATTGGTAACAGCGGCTACTACATCCCGACAATGGGTAAAAGCAAAAATAGGGAAATCAATACCCAGTTTTTTGGCGAATTTTGTTTGCATGTCCAATCTCCCGCTATCAAGTAATATTCGATTGCTGACTATAGTACTAATTATTTCCCACCATTGTCTCCTTTCGAAATCGCAATTTAAATTGCACACCACCTGCCTACTGGTTTTGCATGGAATAATGTGCAACCCTTAAACCCGGCCACGCGCCCTGCTTGTGTATCTGATTACGCATATTGGGTATTCATTTACCTGGCCTGTTAAGACTGCACTTTGGGTACTGGACCTGACCAGCACTGAACATGAATTTGGGGGAACGACAGAATGAGCAACTGGAGAGAGATCTTCGAATCACGCCAATGTACGCCGGAACAGGCGGTCGCGGGCATTAAAAGTGGCGATACCGTCAATTTACCTATACTGGCACCCAATTCGGTATTGAAAGCACTTTGGGCACGCCGAGATGAATTACGTGATGTGCGTTTGCAGTTAAATGCCCCCACACATAACCCCGGTTGGTTTGGAGAGGATAGCGCTGATTCGTTCAGTATTGATTTCGAAATCTTCATTGGTGATTTCGCTCGTAGCACCCATGACGAAAAACGTGGTGTTTACTTACCTAATCTATTTTCTACCTGTTTTAAAGCCAGCGATGAACAACGCCCCGATACCCGGGTTGCAAATGTCGGTATCGTCGCCTGCTCGCCCCCTAACGATGCAGGATATGTTCATTTTGGACCTCATCACTGGACTAAACGCAGCCTTATTCGACGCGCAGACCTGGCAATAGCAGAGATTGATCCACTGATGATAAATGTGCATGGCGATGTGTATGCCCACGTCTCTGAATTTGACCACTTCATCACAAGTGAGAAAAAAGCCATTTCCCAAGCAGATATTGACGAAGCATTAACCACTGTAAAACCAGAAAACCTTGAAGAAATCACGAAGCTGATACCACTAATCCCAAAAGAAAGATTGCGCTTACTACTTCCGCTAATAGGTGGTTTTGAGCCAGAGGCATTAAAAAACCAGCTTGGACTGATAGAACCTCCCGCAGCCTACAAAGCAATAGCTGAAAATCTCAAACCCCTGATTGACGATGGAGATTGCATTCAGATAGGCATTGGAGAACCGTCAAGTTTAATGGTTAAGTTGGGCGTTTTTGACGAGCGCAAAGATCTTGGCATGCATACCGAGCTAATAGCACCTGGAACTGCCGGGTTGGTTGAAAAGGGAATACTGAACGGCAAGCGCAAAAATCAATTTAAAGGTCAGGTTGTAGCAGCTGCATGGAGCGGTGGCACCGACCAGGATATGAGATTTATCAATGATAACCCTACCTTCCAGCTGTTTGACCCAGAGTTTATTCTTGATCTGCGCCTTATTTCACAAAACGATCGCCAGGTTTCCATTAATAGCGCTCTATCAATTGATTTAACGGGACAGATAAATGCCGAATCCGTATTTGGTGCACGCATGATTAATGGTACAGGTGGGCAACCTGAAAATCATATAGGTGCATTTCTATCCAAGGGTGGGAAATGTATCACTCTAATTCCTTCTACCGCACTAGATGGTGCGATATCGCGTATTGTCCCTCAGCTGGAAGCTGGCTCCTTAGTCACCATACCACGCTATTATGCAGACATGATTGTTTCCGAATATGGCGTAGCCAGGTTGTTAGGAAAAAATCACCTGGATCGTGCTAAAGAACTAATTGCAATTGCTCATCCAGACTTCCGGGAAGACCTGCAGAAAGCGGCTAAGGAACTATTTGGCTAGCTCTGTCTGGTAGAAATTAAGAGCTCAACCGAGCTTGCGCAGATCTGCCAGTATTAGCACAGTCAACCCTACGGTAATTACCAGCAAACCGACTAAATTGTTGGGGGATATACTCTCCCCCAACACCAAAGCCGCACCAATCACGCCAATAACAGGAACACCTAACATTCCCAAAGAAGTATTTATAGCTGGCAGAGTGCGCGTTACTGTGATCATTGCCCAGAAGCAAAAAGCAGTTGCCAAGGGGCCATTGTAGAGCATGATAAGCGCCGTTTTACCTGACAAAATAATCTGCTTGTCTGTTTCCAGGTAAAATACCGCTGGCAACAGTATTAGCATGGCTATGACAAATTGCCACGGTGCCAAAGACAGTGGTGTACCTTGCCATTGGTGGCCTTTGATATGAATCATCAGTACCGACCACAAAAACGCAGTGAAGAGCAATATTCCATTACCCTTTAGCGTATCCGGATTTGACCAGTCAAACGCAGCGGGATTAAACATTATAAGTATGCCTATCAAGCCTAAAATAAAACCTATCCACTTTAAAAAACTAACCTTTTCCCCCAAAATGATAATGGCCATTGGCACAATCCAAATAGGCGTAGTATAGGTCAGTATTGCGGAACGCCCTGCCGGCACATACTGCAAGGCATAGTTCACCAAGCCCATAAAAGTACCCATTTGCACCAAACCAATACTCAGTACAACAGGCCAGTCATGCCGACTCGGCAACCTCAATTGGCCAGCAAGGGCCGCTGCAATAAACATAACAAGTGCAGCAAGCACAACGCGCACCAAGGCAAAGGTAAAAGGAGCGATAAGTTGCTCCCCCATAGCAATTTTCATGATAGGCCAGTTACATCCCCAGATAAGGATAACCAGACCCAAAAGCAAACTTGCCTTTCCTATTGATGGCCCTGAGGCGCTCTCGGTTACTGTACTAATGACAAACTCCTGCACAAATTAGGGAATATTTTAAATCATGGGAAATTAAGGTAAGGCGCTGACCTAGAGTAAGCCAACAAAAATTATTTTTTGATAAGCAATGTATGGTAAATATAGACGTATGAGGAAAATATCGATCAATTGCGCCAACAACATAGAACTGGACAACTAAACATAGATCTGGCCGATTATAAAATGCGCCCAGAGTGAAATTCAGAGGCTAATATATAACACACTTCTCGGTAGGTTCCAGGCATCAAACAAAGGCATGCATCACAACAGTCATATTTTAGCGCTCTTGTTATGTTTGCCCAATTTGAATTGCCTGGTTTATAAAAGATATGTAAATAGAAATACCATTTGCAAGTCAGTCTCGCCACACTTCTCCGAAAGATTTGCGTCTCAAAGACAGACTTGCAAGGTTCTCATTACTATACAGACAGCTTATATAAGTCTGCCACATTGTTGTGTAGTACGTCGTCTTTTTGCTCTGAGGTCAGATGCACCGTATGCTTTGCCAGCAGTTCCTTGGACCAGGGCCAAGTTGAGTCTGAATGAGGGAAATCATTCGCCCACATTAGACGCTTAGGATTTAGCATATCGATTACCTGAAAAGCTACCCAATCATCCTGAAAGGTGATGTAGATATTTTCTTTAAAGTACTCACTCGGAAGCTTTTCCAGGTTTTGTCCTTTCATCCAGTAACGGTGACGCTTGTACGCATGATCCATACGATACATGTAATGTGGCACCCATCCGGCATCGGCTTCAACGCAGCAGATTTTAAGGTCTGGGTTACGCTCAAATACACCTGAGAAAATCAACATTCCCATAATGTCCTGACAACCACGAATAATGGACTGAAAGGCATTTATCCTGGGACCTCGAGAGTCTTCACCCAAGGTATCGGCACTACCGGTTAAGATATGAAACGACAGTGGCAATTCCAGTTCGATGGCCAACTGCCAAAATGCATCATAAGCGGGGCTGTCGTAATCCAGCTCACCAGGATTACCGGGCATCATCACACCAGGAAAACCCTGCGCCTTAATCTCTTTTAAATCTTCAATACCCTCGTTTATCGAGCCCATGGCGATTTGCGCCAACGGAATTAAGCGTGTGCGGTCTTCATCGCAATACTCCAAAAGCCAGTGATTATATGCTTTCATACAGGCCCGCTTATAAGCGAAATCAGGATGATTACACATCACCATGCCAACGGTTGGGTAAATTATTTCAGCAGCAACACCGTCCTTATCCTGATCTGCTATCCGATACTTAGAGTTCCAACCCCCTTTCCACAAATCTTTAAACAGGGTTCCTTCCATAGCCAGAGATTTAGGGTCGAGACCCGCGGCGGCAACAAGCCCCATTGGAATGGGAGTCGCCATTCCATCAATAACATAAACGTCTCCCAAGCCCTCTTTGAATTTCATCACCGGCGCAACATCGCGGTATTTTGCGTCGATATACTTGGTATAACAATCGGGCGGTTCAGTAATATGTGAATCTGCTGAAATGACTGCTACGGACATAAATTTTCTCCTATTAATTAATGGTGCTGAGTCAGCCGGTTATTCACCCTTGAAAACTGCCGGTCTTTTTTCCATAAATGCCAATGGCCCTTCTCTGGCATCTTTGGTCCGCATTACCTTGCCGGAAACTTCGTTCTCTATCAAAAATGCTTCTGACAATGGCAAGCCACTGGTTCTGATAACAGCTTCTTTGCAAGCTGCTACCGCTAATGGCCCATTCTCGGCTATTCGCTTACCAATCTCTTGCGCCCTTTCTAGCAGGTTTTCAGGCGGTACAACTTCGTTGATCAAACCTATTCGCAATGCTTCTTCTGCACTCATACGGTCACCGACCAACAGTATTTCCATCGCCTTGCAATAGGGTATCTGGCGAGCTAGACGTACCAGGGAACCCCCGGCCGGGATAATACCTCGCATGACTTCAGACAAGCCAAATTCACTAGTTGAGGACGCAACCCGAATATCGGTAGCCTGTAAAATTTCTGTACCACCAGCCAGCGCATAACCATTGACGGCAGCAATTACCGGTTTATACAACTCAAAGTCCCTCAACAGGGCAGTCTGCATCATGTTGCGGTCTTTAAGCAGGGCCTCATCGTATTCATTCTCGGGCTCTCTCGCACGCGAAAACAAAGGAATCAATAAGCCCAAATCGGCACCAGAACAAAATGCTTTATCACCGGCACCTGTTAGCACAGCAACCCTTGCTTCTTTATCGTCCCGAAAATCCAGCCATGCATTGTTCATCTCAACAATCATTTGTGGGCTCAAGGCATTTCTTCGCTCAGGCCTATTCATTGTTAAATAAGCAATACCATCACGTTTTTCATAAATTAGATGAGACATTCTTTCTCCGGTAAAATTAAAGTTATTCTGTTGCTTAATCTATTCAGTGGTTAACAGTTAGTCATGTCCCCAAATGCTGGCTGAATGATAGCGACCCACTGGCCAGTCTTCTGAAACAGTTCGTGCTCCATAGCCATATTCTATGTCAAAACCACTAGAAGATTTGACATAAAAACTCAGCATATGATCGTTTGTATGCCGCCCAAGATCACTGGATATTTTATAACCCGCAGCTTTGGCCCGCCCTAAAGATAAACCGACGGAATCTATAGAATCAACCTGCAACATAAAGTGCAGCAAGCGCTGAGGAATCGGCAGCGGTGCCAATGCCAATGTATGGTGACGCTTATTACAGTGGAGGAAGGTAAGCTCCAAGCTATTCTCTCCCATTGGCAATGCCACAAAATCTGAAACTTTAAACCCCAGACCCTGCTCGTAAAAACGCCTGGATTCCTCCATCGACGTCACTGTTAACACCATGTGGCCAAGCCCCTGATCCTGAGTGACAAACTTAACCCCTGCTTCTGACACAAAGGGCTGCTCCGGGCGTAAACTCACGCCATAAACCACATGCACAGTAAGACCGTCGGGGTCAGCTGTTTCCAGCAATCCCAACACACCATATTTGTTCGCAGTTTCAGCATCGGCTCTTTTGCTCGCATAACCTGATTGTTTAAGCTGTTGCATTACCTTGTTGAGTGCTGCTTCATCAGCCACCTCAAAACCAGCATACTGAATATCGTTTGCATCGCCCTTTTCCACAGACAAACGTTGTGCCTGTTCATCAATACGAACAGACATTTCATTATCTGTTTTGCTCGTACTGGTTCCCAGCACAGGACCCAGCAGCTTTTGCATGCTATCCAAGTCATCGCAAGTCAAGCCGAGATAACTTAAGGCAATCACCCCATTTGAAAACCCGGTACTATCAGTCATGAAAATATATTCCCATCAGTTATTTCATCCACGTCGCTTACGCTAACAGTTACTTTACTAATTAATATGCAAGTTATTTCCTGGTCTATACGTATTTTGCATGTATAGAGAAAAAAGCATATTTTAAAGTGAAAAGCGAAAGACAAATTCTCGCTAGACCTTGTTCAACAGCAACAGTTTATTGCACAATACTGAATAGTAAGCAAGCTTACATTGATCCGATCAAATTCCAGTCTGTCGATTTACGGAGTTCAGGTCAATACTCGTTCACCCCAAGTGTAAGGACATTATATGAGGTATAGCTTTACCGACGAACAAACTCAATTTCGCGACTTTGTTCGAAAATTCATGGAAACCAATTCTCCCGCAACAGAAGTTCGTCGTCTCATGGAAACTGAGCAAGGATACGATAGCGAAGTGTGGGATAAATTAGCAGGGTCCCTCGGTTTACAGGGTTTACATATACCAGAAGCATATGGCGGTCAGGGTTTTAGTGCGATAGAGCTTTGTATTGCTCTGGAAGAGATGGGCCGTGCGCTCTACTGCTCACCTTATTTTGGCTCTTCGGTGCTGGCAACTGAAGCTATTTTACAAGCAGGAAGTGAGGAAGATAAGCTTAAACTTCTACCAGATTTAGCCAATGGTAAAAAGATCGCTGCACTGGCACTGGCCGAGCCGGAAGGAAAATGGGACGCCTCGGGTATATCCATGACGGCCAAAGAGGAAAACGGGCAAACCCGCCTGAATGGAAGCAAAAGCTTTGTAGTAGATTCCCACATCGCAGACTACCTGGTTGTTGTTGCGCGTGCACCTGGCTCGACCGGCAATACCGGTATTGGATTTTATATTGTGGAAAATACGGCCAAAGGATTAGATTCCCGGCTGCTGAGTACAATTGACGAAACCCGAAAGCTTTCTCTCTTGCAGTTTTCCAATGTACAGGCTACTCCGTTGGGCTCAACAGGCAATGCTGGAGAAGCACTAGAGCGTACATTGATTCTGGCCTATGTGGGGCTTGCCAATGAAATGATTGGCTGTGCACAAAAATTATTAGAAAGTGCACTGGACTACGTCAAGCTGAGAGTCCAGTTTGGCCGGACTATTGGATCTTTCCAAGTTACAAAACACAAATGTGCCGACCTGCTACTTGAGATCGAGTTAGCCAAATCTGCAGCATATTATGCTGCAGAAGCTGCTGCAGAAAATACGGCAGATCTATCTTCGGTGGCTTCATTAGCAAAAGCATATTCTTCCGATACCTTCATGCGAACCGCTACGGAAACTATTCAAATGCATGGTGGCATTGGATTCACCTGGGAAAACGATACGCACTTGTATTTCAAACGGGCAAAAAGTTCAGAAGTATTCCTTGGCGGGCCTGAATTGCACCGTGATTTACTCCTAAAAAACCTAAACAAATAGAATCAGGTAGATTATTGAGATGAGTGAAATATCAGAACAATCAGTACGAAAAGAAGTTAAATCCTGGCTCGAGCAAAACTGGGACGCAAATCTGCCGTTAACGCAATGGCGTAAGCTGCTAGCCGATTCTGGCTGGGGCGTCCCTGGCTGGCCAGAAGAATGGTATGGCCGCAATCTGCCCATCAGCTTGGTCACTGCTGTACAAAACGAGATCAGAGATCATGGCGCTATAGGTGTGGCACAATCAGGAGTACGTATGCTAGCTGCAGCAACCTTGCTGGAGCATGGCACCAAGGCACAAAACGAAAAATTTCTAGGTAAAATTCTGACCGGTGAGGATAACTGGTGTCAGTTATTCAGTGAGCCTGGGAGTGGGTCCGACCTCGCCGGCCTAACAACTCGCGCTGACCGAGATGGTGATGATTGGGTTATCAACGGACAAAAAGTATGGACCACGAGTGCACACCACGCTCAATACGGTTTGCTACTTGCCCGTACAGACTGGGATGTTCCCAAACACAAGGGCATATCATATTTCGTTATTGAAATTGGCCAGCCTGGGGTTGAAGTTCGACCTCTCAGGCAAATGAATGGTCACGCCTCATTTAACGAAGTTTTTATAACTGATGCAAAAATACCAGGCAATATGTTAGTAGGTACTATCAATGAGGGCTGGCAGGTCGCCATGACAACGCTGGCCAACGAACGACGATCTGCAGACGGCATGCGACAAGCAGGTGGTGGTTCACGTACTGAAGGAAGTATATTTAAAGAACTAGCCGCAGAAACCAAGTCTGTGATGGAACCATACAAATGGTATCCACAACGTGCTGGCCGCGCCGACCTAATGGAGGAGCGGGCCAAGGAAACCAATACTTATGACGATCCGGTACTCCGGCAGGAACTCGCCAAAGCTTTGATTTTACACAAGGCCAGCCAATGGACAGCCCGTCGTGCTCGGGAAGCACACATGTTAGGAAGACCCCAGGGACCTGAAGGTTCTCTAGGAAAACTTGCCGCCAGCAATGTCGCTCGTGCAGCTGCCAAGGTGCACACAATAATTACCGGTGCGGACGCTTTATTGAAAAATGAAGATGGCCCCTTGGATGGCACCATTGCAGAAATACTTCTGTCAGTGCCAGCAGTATCAATTGCTGGCGGGACCGATGAAATCCAAAGAAATATCATTTCTGAACGTGTGTTGGGCTTGCCCAAGGAACCTCGAACAGATATTGATAAAGCATTCCGGGATGTGCCGAGAAATGCAGGCGCTTAAACAGGGAAAAGTTAATTCCTTCCTATGATATAACCCTGGACCTGCTAGTTAATAGCAGGTCCAGGAATATCCAGCTTATTTAACAAAACCCTTTCCAGCAGAAAGGCTTGCAGCCTGCATAATCGCTGAAAGAATCATTTCATGGCTGGCAATACCTTTACCAACAATATCAAAGGCAGTGCCATGTCCAACACTTAGGGACAGATAAGGTGCGCCCATAAACATCGCGCAGTTACCCACAAACCCCCATGTTTTAATCGCTATATGACCCTGATCGTGAAACATGGCGATGACAACATCATAGATACCGTCAATCCCATGTCGAAATACCGAATCCGGAGAAATAGGCCCTTTCACGTCAATGCCCTCTGCCTGAGCTTCTTCAACGCCTGGAATTATTGAACTAGTTTCCTGCGGGCCGTGTGCATGTGGGTTTAACCCCGCCACGCCAATGCGCGGGGTAGCGATACCAAAGCCAATAAGAACTTCATTAGTTCTGCGGATGGCGTTATATATCGACTCTTTAGTCATTTTCCGACACACATCCTCAAGCATGATGTGGTCGAAAACATGCACAACCCTTAATGGACCAGATAGCAAGGTTAGGTAATTCTGAGACGGATCCGAACCAAAAACTTTCCCGGCCGAAGGCCCCAATTTTAATACTTCGCCATTCACTGGCGCCATAACGCAAGCAGCCACTCTATCAGCCAGCGCAAGATCTGAAGCTTCTCCCAACCACACACCATTTGCCACTCCACAGGCCTTAGTCGCTGTGCCAGGATTTATATCAGCCGGATCTAATGCACCAGAGTCCAATACATCCACCACGCCTTTTTCAGCACGCACTTCCTCTACCTGCTGAATAGCCCGCAGCGTTAACTGAACCCCGGCAATATCTATGCCTTGCTGCATAGATGCCATGCTGCCGATAACCACCGGCCGACAAACTTCTGCGGGCTCCCCGGTCGCCAGTGCCTTGGCTACGACTTCCGGCCCAATCCCGCAGGCATCCCCCTGAGTTATTGCAATAATAGGGTTATTTTTACTCATTTTTATTCTCCCTAGTTTGTGACAAAACGTATGCGCTTAACTGCGAGACCCACGAATTAATCGGCCAGGTAGTGCTTCTGTGGCTTCTGCGTTCCTGTAGGTAACCTGCCCTTTAACAATGGTTGCCAGATAACCATCAGCTTTTTGTTGGACGCGAGGAGATCCATTCGGCAAGTCAAAAACCATTTCTGGAGACCGAACTTTAAGCTTTTCAAAGTCGATCACATTGATATCGGCCCGCTTACCCGGCACTAATAAGCCTCGATCACCAAGGCCAACGGCACGTGCAGTATTATAGGTTTGCGCTTTTACCAGTGTCGGCAAATCAATGAGCTCCCCTCTTTGCCTGTCGCGGCCCCAATGTGCAAGCACGGTTGTCGCAAAACTGGCGTCACAAATAGTGCCCACATGAGCTCCACCATCGCCCAAACCCATAACAGTATTCTCATGCAGTATCATTTCTCTGCAACAATCCAGATTGTTATCTGCATAGTTGGCAAAAGGCGTATACAAAATTTTTGTACCATCATTTTCCAGCAGCAGGTCATAGACATAACTCCACGGGTCAAGACCCTGTGCCTTGGACAGGGAATAAATACTGTCCTCAGGTGCTGGCTCATAATTTGGAGGATCGCCCAAATCCCACAATTTGCGCCCGCCAGCCATCATGCTAAATAATCTTGCAAACCCGGAGGTAGGTTCTTCAGCAAGGATCTTGGCTTTTCTGGCCGGATCACGCAGTGCTTTCAGACGCTCTAAAAGAGGCAGATCGGCCACTTCACTATAGCTTGGCCGTGTCGAGAACGGGTTTAAGGTGGTACCGTACCCCATCAACACTCCAATCCCGCGCGGAGCAACCTGTCCGGACATTGACAGTCCTTTTGCGTTGGCTTCATCAACCTTATTCATCAGCGTAAGCCAGCCTTGGGGATTAATACCCTGGGCTACCGATATGGACATAGGCCGACCACTTTCCTTGATCATTGCTTCGAGAGTAGAAAACTCGTCATTCAAATCATCAAAATCTGAGATCATCTCAATGACACCATCGTTGGCATCTTTCAAGCCACGTGCAATACCAATCAGTTCGTTATATTCCGCATTCAAGGACGGTGTTGGTGCACCTTTACTACTACGATGATTCAATGTGCGAGAACTCGAAAACCCCAAAGCCCCGGCTGTTATTGCTTCTGCAGTTAATTTGCGCATTTCCGCTACGTCTTCCACCGTAGCCGGCTCGCGATCAGCACCGCGCTGCCCCATGACAAACACACGCAAAGCACCGTGAGGTAGCTGCGCGCCTATATCCATGTCATAGTTTCGCTTATCGAGATAATTCATATACTCGGGGAAACTTTCCCAATCCCAGGACAGGCCTTCGTGTAAAGCAGCACCAGGAATGTCTTCCACACCTTCCATTAATTCGATCAACAAATCGTGATCTACGTCCCTGCAAGGAGCAAAACCTACCCCACAGTTACCCATAACGACTGTAGTCACGCCATGATTACTCGAAGGCGACATGCGGCTAGACCAGGTAGCCTGACCATCGTAGTGAGTATGGATATCAACAACCCCTGGCGTAACCAGTGCACCGTCTGCTGCGATTTCCTGCTTTCCCGCACCTGAAACTTTACCGACTTCAACAATAAGCCCATCTTTAACGGCTACATCAGCGGTAACTGCCTCGGCCCCACTACCATCGACAACACTCCCACCACGAACTACCAAATCATATTTAGACATAATACCAATCCTCAAAAAGAGTAAACTTTATCTAGTTAGACATTCTCTGAAACAATCATCTAAACCACTGTAATTAATCATTTAATTATAGTGGCTTACAAGCTAACTAAGCATCTTCTGAAGGCATTATAGCATTCATGTGCTCATGTGTTTCGAGATACTCCTCTACTATGCTCATCAACAGATCTCGAGCACGAATCGTCTCATTCATGCGACCAACAATCTGCCCCACTGGTACAAAAGCCAGTTCTTTGGCTTTTTCTGGATGACGGCGTAAACGAACCAGTGACTCACCGACTGCCATCATTTGTAATGGTGCGCCCAATGATTTGGGGTTATTTCCAGAATCCCATGCGTCTGTCCAAGAGTTACGCAGCATTCTTACTAACTTGCCGGTCACGCTTTTAGAACGAACGGTATCACCACTGCCGGCAGCAAATAATAGCTCCTTTTCTATTGGCGAGCTGCTTGCTTCTGCAACCGTAAGCCAGATAGATCCACACCACACACCTTGCGCACCGGAAGATAAAGCGGCGTACATTTGTCGACCGGAGCCAACACCACCTGCAGCGATAACGGGAATATCTCCAACAGCGTCGACCACTTCAGGCCACAGTACTGAACTGCCAATTTCTCCAGTATGCCCGCCACCTTCGCCACCCTGGGCGATAACAAAATCTAAGCCAGCCTCGGCATGCTTGACAGCGTGTTTCGCAGCACCACACAAAGCCCCCACCATTCTGCCTGAATCCTGAATTTGCTTGATAATTTCTACCGGGGGAGTTCCAAGCGCATTAGCGATCAACTTTACGTTGTCATGTTTAAGCGCGATATCAACCAAAGGCGCGGATGTGGCCTCGGTCATAGATAATCTGTCATTTACCACCTTGGTTTCTGGCAAGCGTGGTACACCATGCGCGTCTAGCAACTCTCTGGCAAAATCTCTGTGCCCTTGAGGCACTGCAGCGGCAATAAGCGCTTTGAGCTTTTCCGGATCCTTTTCGTCCTGGCTAGCATATTTATTCGGAATGATAACATCCACACCATAGGGGCGATCACCCACGTGCTCATCAATCCAGGCAAGTTCAACCTCCAATTGTTCCGGCGTGAAGCCAACTGCCCCCAAGACTCCGAAGCCACCGGCATTGGAAACGGCAGCTACTACGTCTCGACAATGGGTAAAAGCAAAGATTGGGAAATCAATACCCAATTTTTTACATAGATCTGTTTGCATTAATTTATTCTCCTTCCAGCAAATAACGTCCGACCAGGTTTAGAAGGGGGGCGTAACTCGCAGCCCACCCAAGTAACACTGGTATCTACATGTATTTTCGTATACTAGCTGATAGTATACGCTATATGCATTATAAAAAAGACAGATGTCAGGCTTGTGTCAAGTAAGGGAATTTAAAACGATACCAGTAAAACGAGGCTTCCATGAATTACAATGATCTAGTCCGCGCTGATGCCGTCCACGGCTCAGTTTATACGGACCCTGAAATATTTCGAGATGAGTTGCAGCGGATATATGCCAAAGGCTGGGTATATATGGGCCACGAAAGTGAAATCCCCAAACCCGGTGATTTTAAGCGCTGCACAATTGGAACCCAACCTACCATCTTGTGTCGCGACGATAAAAACAAAATACATGTTTTATTTAATCGTTGCCGGCACCGTGCCGCGACGGTATGTCAGGAAGATTGCGGAAACGCGAAGAATTTCCGCTGCGAATATCATGGCTGGACATACGATTTAAATGGAACGCTAAAAATTATTCCCTATGAAAGCGGATATGAAACAGTTGACAAAACTGAACTATCTCTATCCAAGCCAGCGGGGTTACAAACCTATCGTGGCTTTGTTTTTGCCTGCATTCCCGAGCCCAAAATCAGCCTAAAAGAAAGCCTGGGGGCGCCAACAATGGCACAAATCGACCTGTTTTGTGACCTCTCACCAGAGGGTGAAGTCCTTGTTCAGGCAGGTGCCGCCAAATTGATTTATAAAGGTAGCTGGAAATTACAAATGGAGAACTCCATTGACGGCTATCATCCCAACTTCACTCACCAATCCTATTTCAAAACTGTAACCCGCATGACTGGTGTTAGAGTTGATACCTTTGACGGGGACTCCACGGCGGGCGTTAGAGCGCTGGGCCAAGGCAATACCCACATTGATTACGCAGCAACCAATTTGATTCCTGCCAGAAAGGCCAGTCGACTCAAAGCCCTGAAAAGTACCAGCTGGGGGAAGAAATATTACGATGACATGGTATCAGCCTATGGTCTGGAGCGTGCGGAAGAAGTTATCGTAATCGGTGGCACGCACATGAACATCTTCCCCAATCTGGTTGTTTTGGGGCAGCAGGTACGCACGATTCGGCCTATCACCCAGGACCGCACTGAAGTGGAGCTGGCACCAGCCCTACTCAAGGGCGTTCCTGAAGAAATTAATACTCAGCGTATACGACAGTTTGAGTCGTTTTACAGTCCTCATGGCGGCGGCATTCACGACGACATTGAAATGTTCAACCGTGTCCAGGAAGGCGTCCAGTGTACCATGGACCCTTGGCTGATCTTTCAGCGTGGACTGCATAGAGAGGAGCAATTACCTGATGGAACGGTTCGTGGACAAGTTACAGATGAGACATCTCAGCGCGCAATGTGGCAGCACTGGTTGGAGGTAATGCAAGAAAATGGATAATCAAGAATTAGTACATCAGGTTAAAAATTTCCTGTTTGAAGAAGCACGTCTTATGGACGAGAATAACTATCTTGGTTGGCTGGAATTATTCGACTCAGAATGCAGCTACTGGATACCTTCCAACAAAGAGGATTATGACCCGGCCCAGCATGTATCCATTTTATATTGTGACCGGTCCATGCTGGAACATCACATCCAGCGTCTGGTTGACGGCAAAGCCTTTGCCCAGATTCCAAAATCGCGTACACAACGTTTGGTTTCAAACGTACTGGCTACTCAGAAGAATAATATCGTCACAGTAACTTCTAGCTTTATCGTCACTGAAGTGCGGGGGCACCAACAACACATTCATGGAGGCCGGTCGGAATATCAACTCAAAGAAAATGATTCGAGCTACCTTATCCAAAAAAAGAAAGTCATTCTTCTTGGCCTGGATGAACCACAATATAATATTACTTTTCTAATTTAGGTTTCTATATTGAAACCTGAATTAGAAATACCTAGGCTAGTTCTAAATTGTTCCTGCCCTCTATCCGGGAACAACCAAATAATACAGGAATAACCAAATAGGCGTTCCTGGATGCACTGCTTTATCGATTGCCTCCGCAACCTCATTGCTGTTTGTTATTATTTTCTTTTACCGCTTTTATTGTTATTTTCTTTTGCCGCTTTTATTGTTATTTTCTTTTGCCGCTTTTATTGTATAGTGGCATACAATAACAAGAAGCGAACAACTGACCTCCAGGAGAGAATCGCCAAATGTCATTACGCCTTGATAAACAATGGGTAGCACTCAATGAACAAACCGTTAGCGCGCTAAAAGCCGAACTTGGCGTTTTTCAATTAGGTGATGCCAACAAAGATGTTGTTTACGTAGGCCGTGCGGGCTCCCAAAGCTTATTTGGACTGCGGGGTGAACTGGAAAAACACATCGGCAGTGCCAGCTATTTTCGTACTGAAATAACCTCCTCTTACAGCACCCGCTTCCAGGAGCTTATGATGCTTCACCATGCTGACTTTGGAGATTACCCTCCTTTGAATTCAGCTCCAGACAAGTTAAATCTTGGCCGACTATCACCTGCTTAGGGAACAATGCATGCAACTACAACTAACAGAAGAACAAGATCTGATCGTATCCATGGTACGCAAGTTCGTACTGGAGGAAATTGTTCCCCTGGAACTCGATCTTGATGCCGACGCAGATGCGCTTCCCAAAGAAGACTATGACCGCCTTGTAGCTAAAGTTAAAGAAATGGGACTTTATGGTCTCGACATTCCGGTAGAATTCGGCGGCCCGGATATCAATATGGTGACCAGGACAATGATCGCCATTGAAATGTCCAAACATCGTGCCGGTCTCTACTCTCCCTGTTATGGTGTTTTCGGCGGAGCCGGTCTCGCACAGCTCTATGAAGCCAGCGAAGAGCAGAAAGACAAGTATCTGTACCCTACCCTGCGCGGTGAGAAAAAAAGTTTTTTTGGGCTAACTGAGCCATCAGGGGGATCTGACCCCGCACGTGCCATTCAAACCAAGGCCGTTCGTGATGGCGACGATTGGGTTATAAACGGTTCAAAGATTTTCATCTCTGGAGCAGACAAAGCCGACTTTGGCTTGCTCTTTGCGCGTACGGCACCAGACAAGGGACGAGGTGGAGTCACTTGCTTTCTTGTAGACACTGACACACCAGGATTTCACGTCAGGAGAATCGTGCATACACTTCGCTCAGCGAAGTATGCAACCGAATTGCAATTTGTTGACATGCGAGTCCCCAATGAAAATATTTTGGGTGAACTCAACAAAGGTTTTGCTATTGCCAGCGACCGACTAACGCGCCAGCGTATCCCCTATTCAGCAGGTTGTATCGGCGTGGCCATTAAAGCCAATGAAATGGCTGTAGAATATGCCAAGATTCGAGAGACTTTTGGCGCGCCACTTTCTTCAAGGCAAGCAATTCAATGGATGTTGGTAGACAACGAAATTGATATTAAGCAAGCGCAGTGGGTAACTCTTGAAGCGGCAGACCGAGCAGATAAAGGTATCGGCTTTCGAAAAGAAGCTGCTATCGCGAAACTCGTTGCCACTGAAGCCTCTAGCCGTGTTGTGGACCGCTCTCTTCAAATTCACGGTGGCTATGGTGTTACTAAGGATTTCCCTTTTGAGCGCTGGTATCGAGAAATGCGCATCCGCCGAATTGGCGAGGGTCCGAGCGAAGTGCAGCGACATATTATTGCGAGAGATATACTGGGTGCCAGTCTGCGATAGACAGGCGTAAATATTTTCTAATAGCTTATACGCGGTATTATTTGAGATCTCGGTTTTCTGTGTCTCGTTATTTGATATATAGAAATCCTGTTGTCCAGTCTCATTGGCATTCCCTGTTTCGAAGGTTACTCGATTTATGAAGGAAGCAGATAAGAATATTGCAGACGATGATTCCAAGGAGACCCACCTGGGACCCAAGTTGGGCTTTTTGCTCAACGACCTGTCAAAAATGATCACTCAGATCTGGGACTCCCGAATGAAATATGCAGATCTGACCCGCTCTCAATGGAGAGCTATTGGACATGTTTCCCGCTCACCGGGTATCACTCAGATTGAATTAGCCGAAGCACTGGGTGTAGGACGAATGGCCGTCACCGGAATTATTGACCGACTGGAGCGAAAAAAATTACTCATCAGAAAAGCAGATAGCTCTGATCGCCGGGTAAAAAAAGTCTACGTCACAGAAAAGGCAAAAAAACTGCTGCCATCAATGAAAGATGTCGGAGACAGTGTAATACAGGACATGACCGATGGTTTGTCTGATCGACAGTTGCAACAGCTTATCAGTGGACTCACCAAGATGTACGAAA
>JAHRWB010000123.1 GCA_019090385.1 Pseudomonadales bacterium
AAGCGATATGTGAAATTGAGGGTTTCAGCCAGTGGTATTCGATTGATTGATAAACTCGGTATTGAAAAAGTACTAGAGGATATTAAAAGTCGCGGTATAAAGGTTTAGCTAAGGGTATTTACCATGCGTGATAAAATTAAATTGGTGTCCAGTGCGGGTACGGGACATTACTACACCACGGATAAAAACAAGCGAACGATGCCGGGCAAGCTGGAGTTACGCAAATTTGACCCGGTAATTCGCCAGCATGTGATGTACAAAGAGGCGAAAATAAAATAGCCTTCAGATTTACCCTTTGGGCTTTTCTAAGGTTAATTTTAGGTGGCCGCTACAATCCACTTGGCAATGCCAACCAGGGGCAACATAACTTGTTGCTACTTGTTCGATGATCAGTGCCGGCCCAGCAAGCCGGTGTCCTGCTAGCAGTTGTTCTCTTTCATACACCGAATGCTGTTCGTTTTCAGTTTGTGGGGCAGGTTGGCCTTCGACTTTGTTCAATTCAGCTAAATTCCATGCTGTGGCCTGTGTGCTGATTCGAACAATCACATTAACCAGTTCTATGGGCAGGTTAAATAGGTGCCCGTATCGGTTTTTGTGAGCATTGTGGAAAGCATTAATTGATTGCTCGGTGTTTTCCCAGGGTAGCGTGAGAGTAAAACTTTGCCCCAGATAGCGAAGAGCAGCAGTTTTTTGGATGTGAAAGTGTTGTGGGGTAAGACCTTCCGCTAAAAGCTCTCTCGTGCCATTTTCGATTAAAGTCTGAAAGTATTCGTTGATTTCTCGGTCAATATTTATCTCAAGCTTATCGACAGCTGCTGCTTTGTTGTGAATGCCCTTGAGTGCTTTACTTTGTATTTTCCTCGATTCCTGAAACAGTTGTTTATTAACTGTTTTAACCAGTTGCCGGCCGGGTTTGGCTACCAACATGCCGAATGCAGAAAATACGCCGCCATGGATGGGCAATACAATATTCGAAATACCCAGGGCCTCTGCCAGTGCACAGACGTGCAATCCTCCAGCCCCACCAAAACACATCAAAGTAAAATCTTTGGGGTCAAAGCCACGCTCTACAGAGATTACCTGAAGTGCTCGGACCATGTGTTGCTCGGCAACTTCTACTATGCCCTGTGCAGTATTTATAACGCTTGTGCCCAGTATTTTAGAAAGTTTTGCAATGGCGGTCGTTGCTAAATCAGGGTTAAGCATAATACCGTTGGAAAGGCTGGTATGCTCTGGGAGTTTGCCTAGCAGTAGGTTTGCGTCGGTGACCGTGGCTTCACTCCCGCCCCTTCCATAGCAGGCGGGCCCTGGGCTTGCACCGGCAGATGCTGGGCCAACTTGTAGCGAGCCACCTTCATCTACGTATGCGATAGAGCCACCGCCTGCTCCGATAGTGTGAATATCAATCATGGGGATAGCAACGGGATAGGGTCCCAGCTTGCCGCTGTTTGTTATGATCGGGTTACCAACAAGCAATGAGACATCCGTCGATGTTCCTCCCATATCGAAGGTGATAATTTTTGATATATCGAGTGCTTTCCCGATGAATGCAGCAGCACTTACGCCCCCAGCAGGGCCGGAGAGCAGGAGGTTAGCGGCTCGCTTTGACGCCTGGGTAGAATCTATAGTTTCTCCGGAAGATTGCATGACTGCTACCTGGGCAGGAGAGACTTCATTTTGTAGTTTGATTATATAGTCCTGGACCAGTGGGCCTAACCAGGCGTTCAGCCAGGTTGCAATACCCCGTTCATATTCTCGGTATTCAGGTAATACAAAAGAGGAGCGAGAGACAAAGGCCAGGTCCTTAAGGGCATCCTCGATTAATATTTCCTGGCTGTCATCTAGAAAGCTATACAGCAGGTTGATGGCAATTGCTTCGGGCTGAAGCGCTTGTATTTTTATCCGGAGGTTTTTTAGTTCTCCTGGGCTTAGTGCTTCCAGTAAATTTCCCTTTGCATCCATTCGCCCACCTGTTCCGACACAGAGTTGTGGTGGCACTGGATCATAAATTGGGGCTGGTTGGAGTGTGTATAAATCCAGTCTAGCTTGTCGTCCAATGCGCAATATGTCCGTGAAGCCACGGTTGGTTATATAGACCGTTTTGGCGCCTTTATTTTCAAGTGCCGCATTGGTTGCAACGGTGCTGCCGTGGACTAAACGTGCTTTTCCTGCTTTGATAACGGGA
Organism: Pseudomonadales bacterium; assembly: GCA_019090385.1. Taxonomy (GTDB): domain Bacteria; phylum Pseudomonadota; class Gammaproteobacteria; order Pseudomonadales; family Azotimanducaceae; genus DC-out156. Next base: position 2,186 of record JAHRWB010000123.1, read on the forward strand.
AACAGGTTCAGCTCGGTAAGACCCTGCAAAATTGCCGCGGATGGATCTTCCGGTGTAGATAATACTTTATGGATTCGCAGCGTACCGTCGCTAAGAATAACAAAATCTGTAAATGTGCCACCAGTATCCACACCAAGTAATAAAGTCATTAAGGGCTTACCCAGATGATTGAATGGAATATTGTAAGACTATGCCTGAGTTGCCTGAAGTAGAAACCACACGTTTGGGTGTTTCCCCTCATATTACACACAGACGGCTGTTGAACTGGGAAATTCGCACGCGTCAGCTACGTTGGCCAGTGGAAGTCCCGGAGATCTTGATGGGCAGGGTTGTACACAAGGTTTCTCGAAGAGCGAAATATCTGCTTATTCACTTTGATATTGGCGCGTTGATATTGCATCTTGGTATGTCCGGCAGTTTGAGGATTGTCGGGCAGGGTGCTAACGCAGGTAAGCATGATCATGTTGATCTCAATTTTGATGATGAGAAAATACTCAGACTCAATGATCCAAGAAAATTTGGCAGTATTTTGTACCAAAGTTATCCGGTCGAGCAACATTGGTTGCTCGAAAAACTGGGCCCGGAACCTTTATCTACAGACTTTTCAATGGATTACCTGTTTGATAAGCGGTGTAACCGTAAGTTGGCAATCAAAAATTTCATCATGGATGGGCAATTGGTCGTTGGGGTTGGCAATATCTATGCTAGCGAAGCGCTTTTTCTGGCAGGTATTCGCCCCAATATCAGGGCCGGTTCAATAAGCAAAACGCGCTGCGGTATATTGGTTGAGTCGATAAAACACACTCTGTCGGAGGCCATTAAGGCGGGCGGTACCACACTACGAGACTTTACTAACAGTGAGGGGAAACCTGGCTATTTTGGGCAATCTCTTAGCGTATACGGTCGCGAAGGACAGCCCTGCTACCAATGTCAGACACTGATAAAAGTCGTGAAAACCGGTCAGAGAAGCAGCTATTACTGCCCCAGCTGTCAAAAATAACGCTTAATAAAATATGTTGGGTATTTTTTTTGAATAGTTAATTGGAAAGATTTTCTACGACTTTAGGGTGTACAAATTTCGTGATGTCACCACCTAAGGCCGCAATTTCCCTGACTAAGGTTGACGAAATAAAAGAACATTCTCTGGAAGTTGGCAAAAATACGTATTCAATTTCTGGTGCCAAAGCCTGGTTCATTGCTGCCATTTCGAACTCGTATTCAAAATCTGTTACGGTCCGCAATCCGCGTAAAATGAAATTGGTATTCTTGCTACGCGCATAATCTACCAAGAGTGTATTGAATCCCTCCACTTCGACTCTGTCACCGTATTCAGCCAACACTTCCTGGCATAGTGCAATTCGGTCAGCCAGATCAGTTTTCGGGTTCTTCTGCTTGGAAGTACCGATTGCGAGAATGACTTTGTCGAACAAATTCAGTGCACGGCTGATTAAATCTGTATGTCCGTTGGTTATGGGATTAAAATGGCCAGGATATACGACTACGTTCATAGGGGTCCTCAGTTGGATTTCCGTCAGTTTTTTAAAGTAAGTTTGTGATTCAAGCAGATGTTAGCCAATCTAAATTGGGCATTCAAACGCTAATTTCGGGATAATAGCGTTAGGTGCGTGCCACCAACTTTACTACTTTTGTAGGTTTGCCAATCAGAAAGCTCACTAAAAATGTGAGGCGTCTCTATGTAGACTAATGTGTCGTCATGACAGTTTTGCCCTGCGTTCAGAATTTTCAGTGTTTGGGCCAAGAGCGGACTCCCAAAAGGTGGATCGAGGAATATAATATCCCAGCGCTGAGATTGTTGGCCCAGCCATTTAGGCGTTGAAGCTCGAATTATTTTACAATAGGTATTGTCTGTCGTTGTGTCATTGGTATCTGCAAGCAATATTTTTCGATTGTTTTGCAAGGCGCGGACAATATTGGGGTTTTGGTCTATAAGGGTGGCATAGTTAGCCCCTCGTGACAGGGCTTCGAAGCCCAAGGCGCCGGAACCAGCATATAGATCAAGGCAGTTGGACCCGTGAATGTGTGGCGCTAGCCAGTTGAATAAGGTTTCGCGAGCACGGTCCATTGTTGGTCGCAAACCTGGAGCATGGGGAAACTTGAGCTTTCTCCGTTTCCATTTACCTCCGATAATACGAACAGTGTTAGAAGATGAGGTCATAGGCCGATATTGAATTAGGTTGTGGACGAAGGAAATTATCAGTGAGTGAGTCAGACGATAAAGGTAAGAAAGGCTTTTGGCGAGGCCTAAAAAGTGGGTTGGGGAAAACACGTAACCGTTTAGCGGCAGGTGTAGGCAATCTTCTATTGGGAGAAAAGGTCGTTGATGACACAGTTATGGAAGATCTGGAAACGGCTTTGCTTATGACAGACGTGGGTGTTGAGGCGACCAATGCGATTATGGAAGCACTTGCCGCCCGAGTGAATAGGCGAGAGCTGAATAATACTCGGGCGCTTCATGGGGCATTGAAAACTGAATTAAAGGCCATGTTGGAGCCCCTGGAAAAACCGCTGATAATTAATAGCGAGCAGGGGCCCTGTGTTATACTTTTCGTCGGCGTAAATGGTGTTGGCAAAACTACGACCATTGGTAAACTTGCAAAACGTTTGAAGGACCAGGGACTGAGTGTAATGCTTGCTGCAGGGGATACTTTCAGAGCCGCAGCAGTGGAGCAGTTGCAAGCCTGGGGCGATAGTAACGATATCGCAGTGGTGGCTCAGCAGCAGGGCGCAGATAGTGCATCCGTTGTTTTTGATGCGGTAAACTCAGCGACGGCGCGCAAGGTTGACGTTCTGATCGCCGACACTGCCGGACGCTTGCAGGCTAAAACCCACCTAATGGATGAACTGGTTAAAATAAAGCGCGTGATGTCCAGGATAGATAGTCGAGCACCTCACGAGACATTATTGGTTTTGGATGCTGGTGTTGGTCAAAATGCCCTCAGTCAGGTTAAAGAGTTTCACTCTGCGGTTGGTCTGACTGGTCTCGTATTAACCAAACTGGACGGTAGTGCTAAGGCAGGAATAATATTTGCTATTAGCAAGCTATATGATATTCCAGTGTATTTTGTCGGAGTCGGCGAGCAAGTGGAGGACTTGCAGGTTTTCGAAGGAGAGCCTTTTGTCGATGCATTGTTAGCAGAAGATTTGGTTTAGGGTGTCGCCGGATGCGCACCGATTCACATAAGAGCTCGATTGGAAGTGTATGTCTGAAATAGAACTGCGTAATGTGACTCGCAGATTTGATAGCGGGATAGAGGCATTGGGCAATGTTTCTGTATCATTTGCTTCGGGATCGATGACCTTTTTAACAGGTCATTCTGGTGCCGGGAAGTCTACATTGTTAAAAATTTTGCTACGTTTGGATGTACCGACGCGCGGGCAGGTTTTGGTCGGTGGTGTGGACATAAGCCGGCTGGCAGAAAAATATATACCGTTATTTAGGCAAAATATAGGCGTTGTTTTTCAGGATCACCACTTGCTGGATGGTCGAACTGTTTTTGAAAATGTCGCCTTACCTTTGCGTTTGGTGGGAATGAGTGAGCGTGATATAGAGAGACGGGTAAGAGCAGCGCTCTCCCGAGTGAGCTTGTTGGCAAAAGAAAGGCAATTTCCGCCAGTATTGTCCACTGGAGAACAGCAGCGTGTTGGTATAGCGCGAGCAGTTGTTAATCGGCCTAAAATACTTTTGGCTGACGAGCCCACAGGTAATTTGGACCCTGAGTTATCCAAAGATATTATGGATTTGTTCGAACAATTTAAGCAGGTTGGCACCACTGTGATTATTGCCAGCCATGACAGAGAGCTAATCAACACTATGGGGATTCCGATAGTGGAACTTGAGCAAGGTCATCTCTTGGGTGCAGGGATTTGATCGCAAACCGGCCAATAGGTAAAAGTCTGAACAAGGGGCCTTGGCCGAGTCCGGTATCGATCACCATTGGTGGGTTTATTCGCGTTCATTACCGGGTAGCGAAGGAAAGTTTTTTTTATGTGAGTTCGCATTTAGGAACCAGTTTACTGGTTTGGCTGCTTATCGGAATAGCATTGGGATTGCCAGCAGGTTTATATTTACTCGAACGTAACCTCGGCGCTATGAGCGAAGATTGGCAAGGTAAACCAGGCATCAGTTTATATTTTGAGCTCTCGGCCAGTGACGAGGCAATCGAAGCCGTGGCGCAGAGATTGCGTCAAGACGTTCGGGTCAGGGCGGTATCTCTAGTGTCTTCAGCACGTGCGTTGGAAGAATTTAAGGCCTATTCTGGATTGGCCGATGCTTTGGCGGTTATTGAGTACAATCCCTTACCCAATTCGATGCGGGCAGTGCTCGCAGATGGCTTGGAGCCCTTACAATTGGAATTGCTGTCTGTATCGTTGACGGATCTACCGGGCGTTCAGGAAGTCGTTGTTGAAAAAACCTGGCTGGAGCGGGTAACCGCAATTACGGAGTTAATCTCTCGCTTAGGTTTTATGCTTGCGGTGCTTTTTGGCGTTGCAGCAATTCTGGTGACATCCACATCGGTGAGACTTGCAATTGAAAGTCGCCTGGATGAACTCAAAGTGCTCAAGTTAGTGGGTGCAACCAGTGCGTACATGCGGCGCCCTTTTTTGTATTTTGGCTTAAGTTATGGAATGGGTGGGGGAGTGATAGGTGCAATGCTTGTCAGCATTAATATCAGTTTAGTTGAAGAGCCCCTTGCTGAGTTTCTTGGTAGCTATGGCGGGTCACTGAATATTATCGGGCTGGACTATTTGTTTGTAGCAGGTATGTTGGGTATTGGCGGTTTTTTGGGCATTGTGGGGGCGTTGATGGCATCCCGACAGAGGCTAGCGGACCTACAGGTTGACTAGCAATATCCGGGAAATTTTTTCACGCTTAAATACCTGTAATCAGGGCGTTATTCGGGAACTTTTTCAACAATTAGCACTCTGACTATTAGAGTGCTAAAATAAAGTATAAGTTAATCGGAGGTAGCCATTATGACAACCAGCATAATGTCATTAGATAGTCTCTCACCAGGAAAGGATTTGGATGCGTATATTCAGAATGTGAGGAGTTTTCCCATTCTCAGTACCGATGAAGAGAAGGTGCTAGCGGAACGCCTGTATTACCAGGACGACGTGGATGCAGCACGCTCATTGGTGTTATCACATTTGCGTTTCGTGGTACATCTAGCGCGCTCTTATTCCGGTTACGGCTTGCCCCAGGGAGATCTTATCCAGGAGGGTAATGTTGGGCTGATGAAGGCGGTTAAGCGCTTTAACCCTGAAGTAGGTGTGCGTCTGGTTTCCTTTGCTGTGCACTGGATCAAAGCTGAAATACATGAATTTATTTTGCGCAATTGGCGAATAGTCAAAATTGCTACTACTAAGGCCCAGCGTAAGTTGTTTTTCAACCTGCGTAGTTCAAAGCAGCGATTGGGTTGGATGACTCCCGATGAGATCAACTTGATGGCCCAGGATTTAGGGGTTGAGTCCAAAACTGTATTACAAATGGAAGGTCGCCTGGCGTCGCCTGACATGGCCTTTGATGGATATCAGGGTGACGATGAGTTGGCTTCTTCACCTGCTCAATTTCTAAATGATGAAGGGGCTAACCCTGCAGCCTTGGTCGCGGAAGAAGAGATACACTCTGCATCTTTGGCAAACCTTAGCGAAGCGCTGAAGACCCTGGATGACCGAAGCAGAGACATTTTGTCACAAAGATGGCTGGGTGATTCTAAAAGTACTTTACATGAGCTCGCTGATTTTTATCAGATATCTGCTGAGAGGATTCGCCAGCTTGAAAAAAATGCCATGAAGAAATTGCGAGTTACCATGGAAGAACTGGCAAATTAAGTACTGTAAAAGTTAACTGGTAATGCTGGCAAACGTATTCCTGGCGATTGGCGCGCTGAGTGCAGGGACGGCTGTGATACTTGGCGCATTTGGTGCACATGGTCTAAAAGGCAGATTGTCGCCTTCAGACCTGGAAGTATTCCAAATCGGGGTTCAATATCACCTTATTCATAGCTTGGCTGTATGTTTGCTGGCTGTATGGTGCAAAAGTAGCAATATTCAATTCTCTCTTTCGGATATGCCTGGGATAAACTTGTCAGTATTTTTATTGGGCATCTTGTTTTTTTCCGGGAGCTTATATGCGCTCAGCTTGGGTGGGCCACGGTGGTTAGGTCCGATAACGCCACTGGGCGGCCTATTTTTTATCTGTGGCTGGGTATTGCTAGCCTATAATGCTCTACGTGCGTGATCAAAAACTCCCCAGATCCAATATCTATGTGCGTCAACGAGGCAGGTTAACTATGTCCCAAGCTCGTGCGTTGGAGCACGGGGAGGAATATTTGGTAGATGCTGGCGATCAAATTCTTGAAATGGAAGAATTGTTTGATAATGACGCCGCTATCACCCTTGAAATTGGTTTTGGCGTGGGGCAGGCATTATTAGAAATGGCCGAATGTAATCCCGAAAAAAATTATTTGGGAATTGAAGTTTATCTGCCTGGAATAGGCGCGCTAATTCATCAATGCCAATTAAGAGCGATTAAGAATATACGTGTCATTCGAGGAGATGCGAAGTACGTATTGGCGAATAATTGCCGACCTGACAGTTTTACTCAAATTAATATATTTTTCCCTGATCCTTGGCCGAAACGGAAACACCTGAAACGCAGGATTATCCAGCAAGACATGGTAAGACTGATTGCTCAGCGCTTGAAGCCAGGTGGCAGGGTGTATCTGGCTACCGACTGGGAGAATTATGCAGATTGGATGTTGCAAGAATTTTGTCAGGAGCCTGCATTGAAAAATATGTCAGTGAACAAGGGTTTCAGTGAGCGATTTAAAGAGCGTCCGATGACAAGGTTTGAGTCGCGCGGAATCCGTTTAGGCCATGAAGTCTGGGATTTATGCTTTGAAAAGTAAGTGCTTACTTAGAGTTGGGAGCATATATTCATAAAAAATGGGCAACTATAGAGTCCAGGTGGCGCAGCCCATTCTGGGTGAGCGCGATCTTGTTGTCTTGCCAAAGCCCCAAGTTTTGAAAATGCTTTACGCCTTCCTGAATGGTATTGATGCTCATATTGGTGTAGTCCTCATAAGTATCAAAATCCACACCTGCAATCAGTCTGAGGGTATTCATCAAAAATTCTGCCGCCCGATCTGCTTCGAGAACCGCCGTCCTATTTAGCGCTTTAAAAGCATTTTTACGAAGGTAAAGTCTAGGTTGTCGCGGCCTGGAGGATCGAAAAATTTGCCCGGTATGCGTCTCACTTATTTTACCGTGAGCACCTGCGCCGATGCCTAGATAGTCACCGAACTTCCAGTAATTTATATTGTGCCTGCATTCAAAGCCCTGGCGTGCATAGGCTGATATTTCATAGCGTGCGTAAGTGGCGTCGTGAAGCATAGCCAGGCCTTTTTGTTCTATGTCTCCGAGAATTAGGTCGTTGGGCAAAAGAGGGGTGTTTCGGGCAAAAATTGTTTTGGGTTCAATCGTCAACTGATACCAGGAGATATGATTTACATTGAGATTTATTGCCTCTCTGAGATCAAATAATGCGTCGTGAACGGATTGATTGGGTAAGCCGTGCATAAGATCCAGGTTTATATTTTCAAATCCGCATTGGCGAGCTATCGCGTAGGCTTCGTAGGCTTCGCGCCCGGTATGGATTCTGCCCAGTGATTGTAGTTTTTGGTCCTGAAACGATTGAATACCGATAGATAGACGGTTGATACCGGCGGCCAAATAGCCGCTGAACTTGCTAGATTCAACGCTACCCGGATTAGCCTCCAGTGTTATTTCGACGTTTTCTGTCAGTGTCACTATTTGCTTAATTCCCACGAGTAATCTCTCTATTGATTCGGGAGAGAAAAGACTGGGAGTACCGCCGCCCATAAAAATGCTTGAAACGGTTCTACCGAATAAAAAGCAATGCTGGCTGGAAAGATCAATGAGTAATTGGTCGATATATACGGTTTCTTCCAAAGGCTGGTTCAGTTCATGGGAATTAAAGTCGCAATACGGACACTTTTGCTCACACCAGGGAAAATGTATATATAGGGATAGCGGTGGCAGGCGCATAGGCTATTTTAGCTGAAAAAGTTTGTTGTTCTGGAGTTTGGACAGTAGTTCCCTGCATGCTTGGCCTCTATGGCTAACTGCATTTTTTTTCTCAGCAGGCAATTGCGCAGCAGTGCATGCATGTTCATCTAAATAAAAGTATGGATCGTAACCGAAACCGTTTTCTCCACCAGGTTGATCGACGATTCGCCCTTGCCAACTACAACTTGCGATGGTGGGGAATGGGTCAGTTGCAGACTTTATAAATACCAGAACGCAGACAAAATGTGCGCTGCGGTCTTCAACATTGTGCAATGCGGAAATCAATTTATCATTATTTTGCTTGTCGGTAGCCCGTGCACCGGCATACCTTGCTGAGTAAATACCGGGTGCGCCTTCCAGGGCATCAACACAAAGCCCGGAATCATCTGCAACAGCGGGCAGGCCACTTACCTGAGAGGCATGTCTGGCCTTTAATAGTGCATTTTCAATAAAACTCAACCCTGTCTCGGGAATCTCCTTTATACCGAGTTCTGCCTGGGCAGTAAGTAATACACCCAGAGGCGAGAACAAGGCACTTAATTCGGCAAGCTTTCCTTTGTTGCCACTAGCCAAAACGAGGTGCATCATTTGTTAAGGGCCTAATTATCCGTATTCAGATACATCCTGTTTCGAAACTCAAGCATTGTTTCCGGTTGGCCGGGTACAAGCACATTAATTTCGAATTTCAATGTATCTCGGTTGGTATAAACAAGCGGTGCGATGTAATAAACCGCTTCATTTTCAACGATTTCTTTAAATTCCAGGGTTTGTAGTTGACCTAACAAATTCTTTACCTGACCACTTAGCACGCCGGTTTGGGCTGTACCAGATTCGGACATTAGAGATATGTTGATAATGGCTCTGTCATTGCCTCTTGCGATTCCATATTGGTTGGCGATTTTAGGTGTCAAAAACATAGTGTTCAGAACTACATAGTGTGCCTTTGTGGTGCCCACGGAAAAATATTGTTCTGCAAAAATGGCAGAATTGGGAGTGACTGCTAACAGGAAGCATATTAGTGGCAGATACTTTATTTTGATCATTTTGGTCATTAATTGTGTTCTTCGGCAGGTGTTTTTGTGCCCGCTATTGTAGTCCCGGTAATATGCTGGGAATGAGGAAGTCTCGAAGTAAAACGATTAGCATAAAAATCACCAGTACTGAGAAATCCAGGCCGCCTAAAGGCGGTAGTATGCGGCGTATGGGCGCCAGTAGGGGTTCGGTTAATTGTTGGGTTAGAACGGCTATGGGATGGTAATTTCCAGGTGCAAGAAAGCTCAAAACGACCAGGATAATGAGAGCAATAAAGTAAATACCCAAGAATAAATCCAAGGTTTCATGTAGTGCCAATTGTAAGATTAAATTTACTGCTAGTGGCTCAATGTTGTGGGAATAAGAGAGAACAAGTACGGCCAATATTTTTAAGAGCCAAATAATCAGGAAGGCTGCTATATCCAAGTTCTTATAGCTGGGGACTATACGCCTAATCGGTCCCAGGACAGGTTCGGTAAATTTTAAAATTCCCTGAGAAACAGGATTGTAAAAATCTGCACGAGTTGCTTGAAGCAAAAACCGCATGGCAAACATTACGCAGACCACACTTAGCAGGGTACTTAAAATGAAAATTAGGGGATTGCTGGTCATCAACTACCTCTTGTTTCAGTGGTGCAAAACATTTGTAAACTATTATGTTTTGGCATTGGAAAATTCAATACCTAATTTCACAGAGCGAGCCGCCGCCGTTTTGATTGCTTGTTTAACGGTGTCTGAAAGACCTTGTTCCTGCATATAGTTTAATGCGGCTTCAGTGGTCCCACCGGGGGACGTGACGTTAACTCTTAACGTTTTTGCTTCATTTTTATCATCTCTTAGCATTATTGCAGCACCGTAGGCAGTCTCTGTAGCGAGCAGTCTACTCGTGCCAGGGCTTAATCCCAATTCAATTCCTGCTTCTATCAGGCATTCAGTCAGGTAGAAATAGTATGCTGGTCCACTACCCGAGACCGCTGTAACGGCATCTAGCTGAGCTTCTGAATCCATCCACAAAGTTTTGCCTACGGCGCCTAGAATGGAATTTGCCAGCTTAGTTTCTGTGTCGCTGAGCGAATTGTCAGTATACATGCCGGTGATGCCTGCGCCCATGAGCGCAGGGGTATTGGGCATGCAACGGACAATGTTGCTTGTCGGTCCGAGCCAGACACGTAACGCGCAAAGTGGAACACCCGCAGCTATGGAGATAACTAATTGTTGTTTCGAAACTACATTGCGCATGTGTTCTAAAACAGACCCCACGATTTGTGGCTTAACCGCGATGATAATTACCTGAGCATTCTCCAGAGCTTCTTCATTGCTGCTGAAAGTAGTGACACCGGCCTCATCGAGTAAGATTCTACGCTCGGAAGAAGGGTCTGATACCCTAAGCTGTTCCGTAGTAAATCCCTTAGCTTTCAGGCCCACCAAAAGGCTCAGCGCCATGTTTCCGCCGCCGATACAAGCGACACAAGGATTATTCACAGGTATTAATTTCCTTTTGTAAAGATAGATTGAGTTTGGGTTGGCAAAGGCCTTTGCAAATTTGCATTTAACAATAAAAAATTATGCTGTGCGAGGACCAAATATCGCGGAGCCTATCCGCACTATGGTGGATCCGGCATGAATAGCCGCGACATAGTCACCCGTCATACCCATTGACAGTGTATCCCAATAAGTGAGGGTTGGGTTACGTTCAATTTGTTGGTTGAATAAGCGCGCCAGAGCAACAAATTTTTGTTTTTGTACCAGTTGTTTTTGTAACAAGGCCTGCGCGTTGGATTGCACTAACTCAGAAGTCGATTTTGATGGAAGGTTTGTAATGGTGTCTACTTGGGGGATGGCCATCAAACCTCTCAAATGTAATCTTTCAAGAGTGCTCACCTGGTCTACAAGGTCTGGCAGTATGGCTGGAGAAACCCCGGCTTTTTGTGGCTCATCGTCAATATTGACCTGAATGCAGATATTGAGTGTTCGATCTATTTCCAGGCAGTGTTGATTTAGGCGCCGGGCTATTTTTAGGCGATCTATTGTATGAACCCAGTCAAAGTGAGTAGCTATTGCTCGGGTTTTGTTAGATTGGATGGCACCAATAAAGTGCCAAATTAGGCCTCGGCCAGCTAGCGAGGTGATTTTCTCCACAGCTTCCTGCAAATAATTTTCGCCTAAGTGTTGAATATCATTAGCAAGAGCCTGTTCAATTTCAGCAACGCTGCGTGTTTTGGATACGGCTAGCAGGGTCACGCATTCGGCCTCACGCTTTGCGTCTATGCAGGCTTCCTTGATTGTGGTGCGTATCGTGTCTATGTTTGTATTGATCGACTGCATATTGAAAGTGCCTACTGTGTCGCAGTTTGGGCATGCTACCAAATTGCGCCAGCGTAGGGCATAGCTCTGAGACTTTAGACGGCATAGTATATAGGTAACGGTGTCCCGGATGGACACATTGAAGGCAGTAATTATGGAAAGGGACAGCTATGGATATCACCGAGCTATTGGCATTTAGCGCAAAGCAGGGCGCTTCAGATTTACATTTATCCGCCGGCCTTCCACCCATGATTCGGGTTGATGGTGATGTTCGGCGTATCAATTTACCGCCTTTGGAGCATCAGGAAGTTCACGCGCTTATTTATGAAATCATGAATGATAAGCAGCGTAAGGATTATGAAGAATTTTTAGAGACTGATTTCTCTTTTGAAGTCCCGGGTGTTGCCCGTTTCAGGGTTAACGCATTTACTCAGAACCGTGGTTCGGGTGCTGTTTTTAGAACAATTCCGTCAAAAGTTCTCACTATGGAAGATCTGGGGCTTGGGCAGGTATTTAAAGATATTTCCATGGTGCCGAGGGGCTTGGTCTTGGTAACAGGGCCAACAGGCTCTGGTAAAAGTA
>JAHRWB010000124.1 GCA_019090385.1 Pseudomonadales bacterium
AAAGAGCCCTCAGCTGTTCTTAATAAAGAGCCCTCAGCTGTTCTTAATAAAGAGCCCTCAGCTGCTGCGAATAAAGGCGCATTAGACCGAACTATACCCGTGCAGCGCTCCCAGGTAATGGAAGTCACTATTTTAGAACCTATAGTGGTTACCGGCTCTATGTATGCCATTCAGTCCACTGACATTTCCGCCATGGTCAGTGGGTTAGTCGAGAAAGTGTATGTATCGGTGGGTGACAGGGTAAAACAAGGTCAGCCCTTGATGATGATTCGTCAGACCGAATTAAAGCTACGAATAGAGCAGCTGGAATTTGAAGTGAAATTGGCTCAGGCAGAACATACTGACGCCAAAAACGATTTGTCGACAAATCTGGGTTTGTCCAAGCGTGGTGCCATATCTCAGGATGCAATCGATAACACTAAAATGCGCTATGACGTGACTCAATCTCAATTGGGAATTGCCAAGGTTCGCCTAGAGCTCGCCCGGCAGAACCTCGACGATTCAGTTAGCAAGGCACCCTATGATGGTGTTATTACTGAGCGGAATATAAATGAAGGGGCTTTTGTTCAAACCATGGGTGGTGGTGGCATGGGGAATGCACCGCCAGATCTGCAAATACAGAAGATTGATATTATTGTCGCTGGTGTTCGAATTCCGGATTCCGAACTCTCAAAAATATCAGTTGGTAGTAAGGCAAGGGTTAAAGTTGACAGCCTGGACGGTGTATATGACACGCAAATTCACGCCATAAATGATCTTATTGACCCAGATTCCCGGACCATTGATGTGCGGATTGGTATTGATAATGCTGATTATGCAATTAAGCCTGGTTTGTTTGCCAGGGTCGAAATATTCCCCCCCGAAAGACAAATATTGACGGTATCTCGTTCGGCTGTCCTGGGCATTGATGCGCATTATGTGTATATCAATGAGAATGGCGTCGCGCGCAAAAATTCTGTAACCATCACTGAAATGAACACCGATCAGGCTGAGATAGTTTCTGGATTGCAAGCGGGTCAATATGTATTGACAGGCAATAACGTGTCTCGTTTGCAGGACGGTTCCCCCATCATTATCCAGGAACTCTGAACGTGTTAGTTGCAGATATCGCGATACGTCGTCCGGTCATGACCGTTATGGTTATCAGCAGTCTGATATTGTTAGGTGCTATATCAATCGGGCGGCTGGGTGTCGACCTTTTTCCCAAGGTTGAGTTTCCCTATATTATTGTTCAAACCAAATTGGATGGTGCTTCCCCGGAGGTTATCGAAACCGAAGTAACCGATCTGCTTGAAGAAGAGATCAATGCAACTGAGGGAATTAAATCACTAACATCGGTTTCCTCAGATGGATTTTCCAGTGTGCGCATTGAGTTCAAACTTGATGCGAACCCTGATGTGAAAGCCCAGGAAGTTCGCCACAAAGTAGACCGGGTTTTGTCAGAACTTCCTGCGGAAACCGAAGCACCGGTTGTGCAAAAAATGGACCCTGATGCTGATCCCATCGTTACCATTATGATATCGGGTGATATGGCCATAAGAGAACTTACCGAGTTTGCTGACAAGCAGATTAAAGAGCGTTTGCAACGCTTGGAGGGTGTTGGCGGTGTGGCTATTGTCGGTGGCCGCGAAAGAGAGATTAGAATTTGGGTTAATGCTTTGAAGCTGCGCAGTTACCAGGTTTCAGTGCAGGATATTATTAACGCCGTACGCAGGGAGCATGCTGAAATCCCTGGCGGACGTCTGGATGTGAATAAAGGTTATGGCGAATATACTTTAAAAACCAAAGGGGAACTTACGCATTTCGAGGACTTTGGCGAAATTGTAGTGGCTAAGCGAGGTCGTGGCATCATTCGCTTGAAAGATCTGGCCCGGGTTTCAAATGGGATGGAGGATGAGCGGACTTACGCCGAATTTAACGGTAAGCAGGGTGTTGCCCTGGAAGTACGCAGACAGTCAGGAAAGAATACAGTTGCAGTTGTGCAGCAGGTCCAAAAGGAATTGGCAAAAATTAGGGCCGAAGCACCCAAGAATATCAATATTGTTACTGCCAAAGACATTAGCCGGTTTATTTCCAGTTCGATTGAAGATGTTAAGTATGACCTGATGCTGGGTATCGTTCTGGTAGTGATTGTAACCTTGTGCTTTTTGTTGAATATGCGCGCTACCGTGATAGTAGCGGCTGCCATTCCAACGTCTTTGATATCAACATTTTTTGCCTTTTATGTACTGGATTTCTCCATCAATATGATGACTATGATGGCCCTGTCCGTTGCCATTGGAATATTGGTAGATGACGCCATTGTCGTATTGGAATCCATATATACACACCTTGAGCAGGGTATGAGGCCAATGGAAGCCGCCTCAAAAGGCACCGCCAAAGTAGGTGGTGCCGTTGTCGCGGGCACTTTGTCTATTATGGGTGTATTTGTATCGGTTGCTTTCATTGAAGGGGTTGTAGGTCGATTTTTTCATCAATACGGCCTGACTATTGTATTTTCGGTAGGTATATCTCTCTTGGTTTCGCTTACCCTGACACCCATGTTGTGCTCCCGATGGCTAAAGGATCCACAGGAGCCTAGAGGCCTGTTTGCAGTTTTTGAAAATATGTATCAGGTCATTGAATCTGCTTATAAGCGGGTTCTCGCTTTTGCACTTAAACACAGTTGGTCTGTTTTGTTATTGGCATTGTTGTCGATTTTTGTTGGTGCTGAGTTTGCCAGCAGGATTCCTATGTCATTCGCATCAAAAACGGATCGTAGTGAATTTAGTGCCTTTGTTGAAATGCCTCTGGGTACGGGTATTGAGGAAACCAAACGGGTTGGCCATGAAGTGGCAAAAATAATTTCCGGAGTGGAGCACGTTAATCTGGTTTTTATGGCGATTGGTTCTGGCGCTGTTAGCAAGACGAATAACATCGATTTTTATATCGGTCTCACCCACAAGTCAGAACGTGATATTCCCTCTGAGTTGATTATGGATCAGGTCAGGAGCGCGGTGGTAAATGCCGTGCCTCAGGCTAAAACTGCACAAATGGCAGACATTCCCTGGATTGGAGGTGGTGGAGGGGGCATGTTTAACTCTGACATGCACGTTGTATTGCAGGGTCCTGAATTGTCCACCTTACAGTCATTGTCAGAACATCTGCTGATAGAGATGCAAAAGCAGGATATTTATCGTGACATCAGAACCACTTTTGATTTATCCAAGCCTGAAGTTCATATTGAGATAGATCGTAAGCGGGCGGCAGACCTGGGTATTTCAGTTCGGGACCTGGCCACGACTATACGGGCCACCGCAGGTGGGCAGGATGTTGCGACCTATCAGGAAGGGGGCTCCCGCTATGATGTGCGTTTGCGTCTGGAAGAGTACGATAGGGATAAACTGCAGAAACTTAATTTGATACAAATTCGCAGTGCTGACGGCAATCTAATTGATCTGGCCAGTGTTGCCACCTTTAAAATAAATCGGGTACCGGTGCAAATTGATCGAAGGGACCGGTCAAGGCAAATAAGTGTGATGGCCATGGCGGCACCGGGTATTGCTGTGGGCAGTTTGAAGGAGCACATGGATGCCGTACTGGCCGATCTGGAATTACCTTCGGGTTATACGGCAATCTATTCGGGCACGTCAGAGCAGTTGGAGGAAACCGGGCAAGCCATTGCTTTTGCTTTTGGTATGGCGCTGATAGCCCTCTATATGATTTTAGCCAGTCAGTTTAATAGCTTTGGCCAACCTATGGTGATCATGTTAACCGCGCCGCTGTCTTTTATTGGTGCGTTTGCAACTGTTTATATGCTTGATGCAGAGTTGAGCTTGTTTGCCCAGATAGGCCTGATAGCTCTGATGGGCCTGGTTATGAAAAATGGTATTTTACTTGTGGATTACGCTAACCAACTGCGTCCTGAAGGATTTAGCGCCCATGATGCTATGCTGAACGCGGGTAAGTTGCGCTTACGTCCAGTATTAATGACCGCATTTTCAACAATATTTGGCATGATACCGGTCGCATTTTCAACTTCAGATGGTGCGGAATTTAGAACCGCTCTTGGCCTGATCATTATTGGTGGCTTAGCTTCTTCTACACTGCTAACGCTGTTAGTAGTACCGGTGGCATATACCTTGTACGACGATATGTTGGTTCGAATAGAGGCTTTGAAAGCGCAGCTGGCTAAGCACTCTAACCGATTGGTAAAAAATATTTCGTCCAAGCCCTGAGGCAGAATGCCAGAAAATAAAACGCATGGTCTAATGGTATAATTATATCGTTAGATCATGCGTCTCCTCGCATCAGTTCAGATGTACTAGCCTTAGTTAAATGCCCGCGTCCTGTTCCAGTGTTTCCAGGGTGGCGGCAAACATTTTATGGCCACGGCCTGTGGCAATGGATTTTAGAAAAGTCTGGTGAGCGGCAGTTATAGCGGGTGTTATCGTGTGCAGTGCTCGGGCTGACTCTAATGCCATAGCCAGATCTTTTTCTGCAAGTTTGACAGGAAATCCCTTGTCAAATTTTCGGGAAAGGTAGAGTGGCATCATGCCCAGGTGGGATGCGCTGGAACTGGCTTTTAGTATTTCATGTAGTTCTTCCATTTCGAAACCGGCCTTTTTACCCAGCACCAGACCTTCTTGAACGACCTGATTGGCGGCAAATAATATGGCGTTGTTAATTAATTTGGCCATTGTGCCCTTGCCATTTTCCTCACCCAGATAAAATACATTGCCACCAAAGCACTTTATCACCGCTTCGGCGGTATCAAATGCAGCCTTGTCGCCACTGACCATCACCGAGAGACTGGCATTCCTGGCCCCCACCGCGCCGCCGGATACAGGGGCATCGAGAAAGTGTATACCTGCTTCCAGTTCCCGCTCTTTGGCACGTTTTACCGCAACGATAGAGCTGGTACTGAGGTCAACGTGAATGAGGCCTTTACTGGCGCCGCTGATCAGTCCTCCGGGTTGGCAAATAACTGCCTCAACTTCTGTTGGGCCTGGTAGTGAAGTAAATACCACATCATTTTTGCGGGCAATATCTTCGATACTCGATGCCCATTTTGCACCCAGGCCAAGCAAATTTTCTGCGGCTTTTTTATCAAGGTCAAAAACGCTCAATGGGTAGCCAGCTTTAAGTATCTGCTCTGCCATCGGGTTCCCGATTTCGCCTGTTCCTATAAATCCGATATTGAGCATGTTTGCTTCTCCTTGATAGTATTTGTGAAAATTGCTGGTTGGTATTTTTTAAGAAATTTGTACGAGCCTGAATAGGCTCTAGCATCACATAGTCGACAACCTATCGCCAGTGCCCTGGCTATTAGGCGTATTAAGCGAGTCAAATTGAAGAATATGTGACTCCACTCGCCGTATTTCAACCGGAATGACGATGAACAATCAGTACGTTTTCCTTTTCCAATAAGTTTAACTCGGCTTTACTGAGACCCAGTTTCCGGGATAATACGTCTCTGTTTTCTTCGCCCTGTTGTTTGGCACCTGTGCGTGGCCCAACGTAGTAGTTTTTTATTCTCAGCGGGGAAACCGGCAGTTTGGCCGTGCCATTGCCCAGGGCGACATCCTTAAAAGCGTGTCTGGCAAGCGCCCAGTCTGTTTGTGCGGTGTCTGCTAACGAACTGACAACGCCGATCGGGAGTTTTATTTTATCCAGTGCCTGCTCTAGAGTTTTCAAGTCTTCAAATTCTCCAGCCCATTCGCGCAGTTTTTCTTTAGCCTGATCAATATTCATGGAGCCCGGAGAACCCCATCCCAGCTCTTCAAGCTCCTGGTTTTTTCCCAGTACGGAGGCAACACGATATACCATGACTGCCGGGTTTCCGGGTAATTGCCCGAATGTCCCGTCTTTAACTTGTATTATCGGGGCTTTGCCGGGCCGAAAAGGGGAGAGCTGGTCACCGACGCCTCCGTTCACTTCGACGGCGGTTGCTTCATTCATCGCCAGCATGGTTTCTGCCATTGATGCGTCGATGTATGCACCTTCTCCCGTTTTGGCATGATGAAAAAGTGCAGCGAGTATGCCATTGCAAGCTTGCATGCCCACTGCGAAGTCTGCGTGTGAAGCAGTTTCAGGCATTGGCTCCGTATCCCACTCTCGAGCATTCTGATGCAACAAGCCGAGTTCTGCATGGATGATGGGTGCATAAGCCCGGCGGTTTTTTGCAGGGCCATCCTGACCATATCCACTAATAGAGCAGTAGATAATGTCGTCTTTGAGGGCTCGTATTTTTTCGTAGTCCAGACCCAAACGGTTTACCACGCCCGGACGGTAATTTTCGATGATGACATCGCAGTCTATTGCCAGGCGCTGTACCAGGTCTTGACCCTTTTCGCTCGCAAGATTAATGCTCATGAATCTTTTGCCTGCATTTAACTGCGCAAACCCAACAAAAATGCCGTCTACTTTTGGAATACCGCCCCTCAATAGATCTCCTTCAGGCGGCTCAATCTTGAGCACCTCGGCGCCCAAGTCGGCCAACGTTCGTGTGCAGCAGGGGCCGGAGACGACGCGGGTGAGATCCAGAATGGTGGTGCCACTAAGTAAACCGTTCATATTCATTATGTATCTCCTTTCCTTTCAGGTGGGTATCAAGTGGATGTCTGGTGCATGGATGATGCGCTTATAAGTGCATGAGTTTTTTCGCTGCTTAGTTGCCCAGCCGATAGCGTAATTTGATGACAAATACGTCTACCAGGGCTTCTGTCCAGGAATCTTTAAGAAGATTCTCGAAGCTATCGTTTGGCCTGCTGGGGACATTAGAGCCTCGAGTATAGACGATGAATAAATCAGAAAGTGGCGCGATTTCCCACCGATAGCGAGCCTGGAAGGTAAGGCGGCTGATAGAAAAGTCCCGTGCAGTGTCAAGGGCGCCTGGCATAACTTCCTGCAATGCACCGTCGCTTATCGGGACAAGCCAGCGTTTGGCTTCGTCGGCTTTGATGCCGGCCCATTGCGCTGTCACCCGGAATTGTTGCCGAGCGGAGAAAAATAGGTCCATCTCAATTTTTGGGCTCCAGCTTTTTGCGTTGTATGTGGTCATTTCACGGCCGCTGTGGTGCAAAAGCCAGCCCTTTCTGTCGGCATACTTTACTTTTGCTGTTACGGAAAAACGTGTTGCGGGACGCCAAATTACCTCAGCTTTATATTCCAGGTTCCGGCCGCCTATATCTTCCTCAAGATAAGCAAGACCTGCACCGACACTTATCGGTCGTGTTTGGTCTGAGCGGAGCAGTACGATGCCATTCCAGCGCTGTTCGATTCTAAAGGTACCATTGTCGAGACTATTTCTGTCGTCCCAGCGTTTGGGGAAAAAGTTCAAATCTGTGTTAAGGGATATCTGATTGTTAAAAATACGCTTTTGGGAAGTAAACACCCCGGTTCTTATCACACGCCCTGCACTGTTCTCTCGTCGTGCGATACGAAACTCGCTGTTTCTGATTTTTAGTTTGGGCAAACCGCTCTCATTGCGTTTATAGATATATCGAATACCGCGAGTATCGTTTCTGCGCAGGAAACCAAAATCGTTGATCTCAAATTTATCATCGAAGTAGTCGAGGGAAACATTGTGTTGTCTACCCTGGCGCGGTGTGTAGGTGATATCCATAAACCCGCCCATGCCGGTGACGTCTGCAACATCGCTGTACATAATTTGTGCATCGGTATTCCAGTGCCCATTAGCTGACAGGTAATGCCCGTCAATACCATGCACAATGGCATCTTTTTGCGTGTGACTGACCAGTGTAGAAATCCAGCCCACTGAGCGGTGAGCGCCCGTGCTGATATCCTCATAAAGGGCCCGAACCACAGCAAAGTCTCTACCAGTTTGGGACAGATTTAACTCGTTATCGTCCAACAGGCCTGAAATATTGGTGTCATCTTCAAATGCCGCCAGAACCCCGTATCGAAATTTACCCTGCTGGCCGGTAATTTTTGCAGCGCCCAATAATTCGCTGGGTTGGTTTGCTTCCAGGTCCTCCAGTTCCAGTCCGTCTATGTCCGGGTTTACTGGTGGGCTGCCTATGCGGCGGGTATTAACTATTGTTGTGGGAATAACTGTGGAGTTCTGCTCCAGGCGGCCTCTGGGTGTTGTGGTGAATATTTCCTGTCCTTCCAGGAAGAACGCGCGCTTCTCAGGAAAAAACGTTTCAAAGGATGTCAGGTTGATAACTACATTGTCGGATTCTACATTGCCGAAATCGGGGTTAACTGTTGCAGTGACTTGCAGATTGCTTGAGGGGCGCCAGAACAAATCAAAACCTGCCTTGTAAGAATCTTTATTACTTTTTCGGGTATTATCAATGGTTGCTGCGGTATATGGGTAAAATGTAAACTGTTGCTTCGGATTAATGTCCTCAAGTTCAAGCATTTGAAGTTGCGACAGAAATACGCCCTTGGTTTTAGGCAATGCAGGAAATCCCCAGCGTTCGTTTTTATCGGCGACAAATCGGGACAGGTAATAGCCGATCTCCCGAGTTGATGTGCTGGTGTCGGGCATAGTCATCATTGACCAGGGAATATACAACTCAGCCGACCAGCCTTGCTCATGCTTTGCGGTTGCGCCAGACCAAGGGCCATCCCAGTCAGGTGAAAACTGGCGTTCTGGCAGGACGGTTCCGTCTTGCTTGGTATCACCCAGGCTTAAACCAAACCAATAGCCATACAGGCCCTCACCACTGGTATCCAGGGTCAGCGTGATATTGTCACGGGGGATATTGACATCTCGTGAACTTAAGCGGGAAATCAGCAGATCGGGATCCTGCTCATTCCATAAGCCAACATAGAGCCCTTTGTCCGTGTAATAAAATTGCGTACGAGTTTCGAGGGGTACTTTCGACAAGGTGTCAGGATCGATGACCACCAGCCCATCATTACTTCTCAGTGTATGCCAGATGGGTTCGTCGAGTATGCCGTCGAGGCGAATAGAATTTTCAGCCTCTGCTATTTTTTTAATCTTTATGGCTATTGGCGAAGCGTCATCTGCGAGGCTTGTCGGAGTGGTAAACAAGAACAGCACTGGCAGCAAAAAAAAGATTTTATACATCAAAACTAATAATTTTCTCGGATTTTGCCCGGAACCTGCTCAGGAAGACGTAACAGCATAAGCGATAGTGCACAAAATATAAATCCTCCTGCCAACGCTGAGTTATTAGTTTTTATTAAGAAATTTGCCGAGGTAAGTCGCAATGAATATGCCAGGATTTATATTGCAGGATATGTTTGGCTTGAATCAGCGTATGAGTATTGTTCAGAGCCTTACGTTAAATAATTTGCAGACGGTCCGAAAACATGATTTATTCAATGCAGTACTCAAGGAATAATAACAATGATGCAGAAGCAGGAACCTACTACGCCGGGGGCTTTGGATGGTGTACGTGTGCTGGATTTCAGTATGTACATTGCCGGGCCCTATAGCACTCGACTAATGGCTGATCTCGGTGCTGAAGTGGTCAAAATTGAATCTCCCAAGGGAGATTTGTTGCGCGGAGCGGCACCACTCCGAAATAAACGAAGCAGCTATTTTGGACAACTAAATTGCGGGAAAAAGAGTCTTGTAGTTGATCTGAAGCAAAAGTCGGGTGTCGAGTTGATGCTTGAGTTGGTGACCCATGCTGATGTGGTGTTGGAAAATTTTCGACCCGGCGTTATGGACGCGCTGGGTCTGAGCTATGAGGCCGTGCGTGATCGTAAACCGGATATTGTTTATTGCTCGGTATCGGGTTATGGGCATATTGGCAGTGGTCGTGGACGGGCAGCATATGCACCGATAATCCATGCTGCAAGCGGTTATGACCTCGCATATATGGCTTATCTTGAATCACCGGAAAAACCTTTGCAGGGTGCCAACGCAACAGCAGATTATCTGGCAGCGACCCATGCGATGGCTGCTATCAGTGCGGCTTTATTTCGCCGGGAGAAAACCGGTTTTGGCGAACGCCTGGATATCGCCTTGCTGGATGTTATGCACAATATGCTGGCTTATGAAATTCAGGACGAACAGTTTCCCTCCCAGGGACGCACACTTTACAAACCTCTGGAAACACTGGATGGCTTTGTAATTCTTGCACCCAACTCGGGTAAAAATTACAAAGATTTGCTCAGCGCCATTGGTCACCCAGAATGGCATGAACGATTTCCACTGAATACAGCGGATAGAGTAAAAAACTGGGATCTACTATTAAAAGAGGTAGAAGGCTGGACTAAACAACGTAGTTCTCAGGAGTGCGAAGATATTATCAGTGCAGGTGGCTGTCCCTGTTCACGCTATATGACACCGCTTGAGTCGCTTGATCAGGATCTGGTAAATGAGCGTGGTGGAGTGGTAGAGGTTGACGATGGTTCAGGTACATTTCTGGTACCAAATTCGCCGCTGCATTCACTGGAGTCAGATTCACGGGTGCGGCCCAGTGTTCCTGATTTGGGTCAACACAGTAGAGAAATCGTTGGTGATTGGTTGACTTTGTCCAGCGAGGAAGTTGAGCGCTTGGTAGCTGAAGGAATTGTTGGCGTAGACTGAAAAAATTGACTTTCATAAATTACACCTGACATCATAACTTGATATATCACGGGAGCAAAACATGCCTGAAGTACCAGAAAATGCCGAAGAAACTATGGTCACGCAGGACATGGTGGAACGAAAGGGCGTATGGGGTAAAGAGAGACTTTCACCGCCCATTTCTGAATCTGATATACGCAAATGGGCCATAGCGACCTATTGGCCGGAAAAACCTCCAGCTATATACTGGGATGCAGATTATGCTGCCAGTACACGGCATGCTGGCATTATTGCACCTGCGGATTTTAATCCCTTTGCCTGGCCGGTAGAGCGGCCTGTAAAAACCAGGCCTAAGGTTAAAAAAACAGGCAAACGCCGAACTGGCCTAAATGGTGGGCAGACTGAAACCTACGGTGTGCCGATGCGGCCAGGCGATGTTATTACCACGCGCTCCCGACTTAAAGAATGGGAAGAACGTTTTGGCAAAATGGGTCTGATGTTATATACCTTCAATGAGACTGAGTGGACCAATCAAAATAACCAAATGGTAAAAATCAGAATATCAACGGGTATTCAATACTAATTCAGGGAGCTACGCATGGCCATCAAGATGTACTTTGAGGATATTAAAATTGGTGACGAAATTCCCACCTGGTCCCGACAGACCGGATTTATGAACTGGAACCGTTATGCTGCGGTGAATGACGAATTTATACCTATTCATATGGAAGACGAAGCTGGCCGGGCTGCTAAAAACGAGCAGGGTGCCTTTGGGATGGGTAATTTGCGGTATGCTTATATTGTAAATGCGCTATATGACTGGATTGGTGATGAAGCTGAAATACAGGAAATTGGCTGTCAGTTTCGGGCAATTAATCAAAAGAATGACATCTTGACGGTAGTGGGCAAGGTTACGGACAAAAAAGTAGAGCAGGGTAAGAATCTGGTGTTTGTTGATACCA
Source organism: Pseudomonadales bacterium (assembly GCA_019090385.1). Classification (GTDB taxonomy): domain Bacteria; phylum Pseudomonadota; class Gammaproteobacteria; order Pseudomonadales; family Azotimanducaceae; genus DC-out156. The sequence goes on from JAHRWB010000124.1 coordinate 11,458, forward strand.
ATGTGACTAATCAAAATGGTGATGCTACCTGTCCAGGGCATGCAATATTGGTGCTCCCTAACAGATAGTCTAAGCGTTTATTGTCGTCGTCACCGTCAATGGACATCTGCATAGTTGGGCTTGTTCATCTCTATTTTATATCCACGATATGCCGAGCTTCTCCCGTGATTTTTATGCCCGAGCCGGGTTGTTGAGAATATTCAACAATC
>JAHRWB010000125.1 GCA_019090385.1 Pseudomonadales bacterium
AAGAGACAGAAGTATTTCAGTCACAAGGAGAGCAGTTTACCCAAAAAAACAAACACGCGCTTTCAAATATTCTGGAACCGGTGAAAGAGCAAATCGGATCATTCCGAGAGCGGGTAGAGCAAGTACATTCAAACGATACCAAGGATAGAGCATCGCTACTGACTGAACTAAAAAATTTGCAATCAGCCAGTGAAAAAATAAACCTTGAAGCCAGTAATCTCACTCGAGCCTTAAAAGGTGATAAAAAAGTGCAGGGCAATTGGGGCGAGCTTGTACTCGAAACCGTACTAAGCGAATCCGGGTTACGTTCAGGACATGAATACACCAAACAAATGTCTCTAAGGAACGAATCAGGGGATCTTAAACGTCCTGACATTGTTATTCATTTGCCAGATGATAAAGACATCGTGGTTGATTCCAAAGTGTCGTTGGTCGCCTATGAAAAGGCACTATCTGCACAAGATGATGACAGCAGAAAAAAACATGTGGCACAGCATGTTAAACATGTCAAAGAGCAGGTTAGTAGACTTGCAGATCAAAACTATGAGCAGTTAAAGGGCGTTAAATCATTAGATTTCGTGCTATTGTTTTTGCCGATTGAACCAGCATTTATATTGGCTATGGAAGAAGATCCAGCACTATTTAGAGAGGCTTTTTCAAAACGTATCATGATTGTTAGTCCCACAACATTAATGATGACTTTGCGAATAATTGATAATATATGGCGGTACGAAAAACAGAACCAGAATGCTCAGGAAATAGCATCTAGAGCGGGCGCAATCTATGATAAATTACGTGGCACAATTGATGATATGGAAACGCTGGGGCGTGCCATCAAAGCTGCTGAAAAAGCCTTTGATACAGCAAATACCAAACTTTCTACAGGCAAAGGAAATTTGGTAAAACGTGTAGAAAAATTTCGGGAATTAGGTGCGACACCAAAAAAACGTTTCTCACGCACTGTGCTCGAGAATGCCAAAGTAGATAGAGATAGCTAGGTGGTCGTAATACTAACGACCACCTGCGTTAAGCATTACTCTTGAATGCCACCTGCAGTTAATTTATGGGCATCTAACAGCCGCTCCAGCTCGGAGCGGGATATATCGGTCATCTCTTCCGCGACATCGAGCAAAGCACGGTCATCTTTATAAGCTTTTTTGGCAATTTCTGCAGCTTTGGCATATCCAATAATTGGGTTGAGGGCTGTAACTAAAATGGGATTTCGCGCCAAGGCATCATTTAGCGTATCTTCCCGTACTTTAAAATCCGCTATGGCTTTATCTGCCAATAATTTTGCCACGTTTGACAATAATTCGATACTTTGCAGTAAGTTGTAGGCGATCATGGGTAGCATGACATTAAGCTGAAAATTCCCGGATTGTCCTCCTATCGTTATCGCTGCATCGTTACCAATCACGTGTGCAGCAACCATTGCGGCTGCTTCTGGAATAACCGGATTCACTTTACCCGGCATAATACTACTGCCTGGTTGTAGTGCTGTTAACGCTATTTCTCCAAGACCCGCCAGGGGTCCTGAGTTCATCCAGCGCAGGTCATTAGCTATCTTCATAATACTCACGGCTGTGGTTTTTAGCTGGCCCGATAGTTCAACCGCCGTATCCTGGGTTGCAATAGACTCGAACAGGTTGCTATTGGGAGTGAGCGTTAATCCAGTAAGCTCTGACAAGACTGTAGCCATTCGGTCTTTGAATTCCGGGTGAGCATTAATTCCCGTGCCGATTGCAGTACCCCCCTGACCCAGCGCATGCAAGCGAGGTAGGACTGACTCAATACGCGCTATATTACTGGAAATTTGTGCTGACCAGGCAGACAACTCCTGCTCCATAGTAAGTGGCATGGCATCCATGAGGTGGGTGCGACCGGTTTTAGTTATTTTGGCCAGTGTCGCGCCTTTTTTATCAATGGCTGTCTTAAGATAAGCAAGTGCTGGCAGCAATGTGTCGTTGATAGCGATAGACGCACTAAGGTGAATCGCAGTTGGAACCACGTCATTGCTGCTTTGGCCCATATTCACATGATCATTGGCTAGCACCGGTTCTCTGGCCGTTTTGCTGGCCATATTTGCCAGCACCTCATTGGCGTTCATATTTGAGCTGGTAGCCGAACCCGTTTGGAATACGTCTACAGGAAAATGTGCGAGGAAGTCGCCGGCACGTATATCTTGCGCTGCAAGCTGAATGGCGTCTGCTTTGCTCTTATCAAGCAACTTTAGCTCCAGATTTACCCGAGCAGCAGATTCTTTTATCAGGCAAATGGCATGAATAAATTTTTCGGGCATCACCAAGCCGCTAACCGGAAAATTCTCGACTGCGCGTTGAGTTTGTGCAGCGTACAGCGCATCGGCAGGTACTTTTAAAGAACCCATGCTGTCACTTTCCTGCCTATAGTTCGACTTACTCATCAAATTTCTCTCCGGTATTAATTAGCGTTCAGGTCATAAAACAGCAAGCTGTTCGCAGTTTTGCTGACACATACATAGGATAATGATCAGGTGTGGTATCGGCAATAGATAAACGCTCGATTCATAGTTCAACAAGATGCGTGTATGAATGACTCTCATCTGTGACGTAGATCACTACCAACAGTTTTTGAAGATCTGCGCCAGCAATAAATTAAGGTGCCTTTTTTTTAATCTGTAAACTAGGTCTTACAAGAAGATACATGGCTATCACAGAATGTAATCCAGTAAGAAGGTTAAATACGGGTCCATACAAGGATATATTTATGAGACCACAGTCGAATGCAAACGAAGGTGAACATCCGGGGTCAATCCTAGTGAGGTACAAATAATGTTGGTACTCACGAGAAGGGCCGGTGAATCAATAATGATCGACGATGAAATTGAATTAAAGGTACTTAAGATTCGCGGGAGTCAGGTCCATCTCGGGATAGAAGCTCCCAAACGGGCCAGTGTGCACCGTAAAGAGGTTTGGCTGCGAATTCAGGAAGAAATAACTCACAAAGAAGCATCAAACGATTCAGCCTAAATAGTACTGTAATAATATACAGCACATGATGTAAGCTCGGCTATCGCTATAGCCGAGCTTACATCATGTACAAACTGTCGCCTGGGCAAGCAGTACCACCAGATTACTATGCTGAAAAATTCAGAATCATGCTCGATTCTATAGTGCGGCAATACGCAGATTTATTATCCCCGAAAGAAAAACGATTTATCCATTCATTCCGATACGCTATCAGCGTCGATTCCCAACGATTGTATGCTCGTCTTGCAACACGCAAGGGCCTATTGTTTAGACTGGATTCATTCCATTACAGCGAAATAGACAGCCTCGAACGTTGTTTACAGGAATTAAGCGACGCAGGCCTTATTCAAATGTTTAGTCGAAGTGCTGCAGACATACTACTCACTAAATTCACAAAGGCTGAATTGCTCCGTTCGTTTCCTTCAATACCAACCAGCCAGCTCAAGGCAAAATGTATATCGCCGATAGTCAATCGATATTCAGACCACTTTATCCGATCAAAATTGCAATCAAACTTCGCATGGGTTTTTCGGCAAGGTAACCAGATTTTGACAACCATTCAGATCTTGTTCTTTGGAAATGCTTTGATGAATTACAGCGTATTTGTACTTGAAGATCTGGGAATTCAGTTATTTGAAAAGTATTGGATCGATACTGAATCACGACTGTTTCAAACACGCGAAGCCCTTGATATGTATCTTTTACTGCTTACATATAATGAATGGGTCTACAAACTTAAGCAAAACTGGAACAAATCCCAAGCGGAATATCTGCTGACAAAACTTGCGCAGCCGCTCCAGCACCGGTTGCTTGTGCGCGCAAAGAGTCAACAAATATTGGCTATATCTAGAGAAGCTGAACGGAAGGGGTGTTTTACACTGG
>JAHRWB010000126.1 GCA_019090385.1 Pseudomonadales bacterium
CAGATCCTAATGATAAAGCTGCCACCAGCAGGGTGACTATCAGATTTTTTTTCACGATATCGTCCTCTATAAATTGTTATTCTACAATCGTTGAGAAACGTGTGAATCCTTTACACGTATTCCATGTGCATAAATTCCATGTGCATAGTTTTGAACCTTTTACCTGAAATCCCCTAAGCATGTCAGGAAACCTACAGCAGAAAATTCGATACCAACCAAGCCGAAATAGATTGACCCAGAATTATATTTTTTTCAATATAAAACTTACATCAATATCCATAAAAGAGGGGAATTTATATGAGACTTGAAAATAAATCTGTACTCATCACCGGGGCTGGAAGTGGTCAAGGCCGCGCTGCTGCAAAGCTTTTTGCCCAAGAAGGAGCAAAAATAGTTGTTTTCGACCGAGATAAAACCGGCGCAGAGGAAACCGTAGCGCAAATCCTGACAAACCAGGGTAAGGCACAGCTTGCCATCGGAGATGTAAGTAAGGCTGCAGATGTACAATCTGCCATCGAACTTGCCAAGGAAGCTCATGGTGGGTTGGACGTGCTGTATAACAATGCCGCAATATGGTCCGCCGGGAATATCGATAATTATGTAACAGAACTAGATGAAGATGGTTGGGATGCCGTAATAACTGTCAATCTCAAAGGGCTTTACCTCTGTTGTAAGTATGGCATCCCCGCCCTTATCGAATCGGGTGGTGGTTCAGTGATTAATGTCGCGTCGGTAGCCGGCTTAAAGGGCAGCCGCAATCGAAGCCACGCCTATTCGGCAAGCAAAGGCGGCGTTATCTCGTTGACCCGATCCATGGCCATAGCCTATGCAAAAGACGGCGTACGCGTTAATGTTATTTGTCCAGGCGGAGTGGATACACCGATGTTGCAGCCCATGGTCAACACACCCGACCGATTCGATAAATTCGCCAAAGCCCACCCGTTGGGTCGCATGGGAGAACCTGAAGATATTGCTAAAACTGCACTGTTTTTGGCCTCGGACGATTCCGCCTGGATTACCGGCGTAACCATACCGGTCGATGGCGGCATTAGCGCTTCGTAAAAAAATGGGACAATGCATCAACAGGAATTAAATATACACTATGAGCAATAAACAAAGCACTGATCTTACCTCTGAACAGCAATTTGCCAACGCAGTGGCCATTGCCAATGTGCCAACTTTGTTAATGGTATTGGTCCAACTCACTGGTCAGATGCATTGGCTCGAATCACCCTACCGGCCTGCTCGTGGCCGGGGCATGGGAGATAACGATAGTGGCGGACTACCACCGGAGATTCAGGAAGAAATTAGAACAGCAGCATTGCAGGCAATTTTGGCCTGGCACAATGGTCGGGCCATCGCTATACCAGAACCCTCCCCCTCTCAATTAGTAGAGATGCTCAGTGTCTCCATGGGCGAAGAAATCCCGACAGAGTACGGTGAATTTACCTCAGCACAACTCGGATATCGTCCAGTCCCAACTGAGCATATCCCCATGCCAGAGGGCTTTAACGTACTAATTGTCGGGGCCGGGGTTTCGGGTATCTGTGCAGCTGTTCACCTGAAAGCTGCAGGTATTCCTTTTACTGTAATAGAGAAGAATGCAACCGTTGGCGGCACCTGGCTAGAAAATCGTTATCCTGGAGCAGGCGTAGACACACCCAATCACCTTTACTCTTTTTCATTTTTAAGCTATGACTGGAAAAAATACTTCGCCCTACGTGATGAACTTTATGAATACTTGCAGCATGTGGCAAACGAGTTTGAACTGGCGCCAGAAATTCAATTTAATACTGAAGTAAAATCGGCCAGCTACCATGAACAAAGTCAAACCTGGGAAGTAGAAGTACTTAACCCGAATGGAACACCTGAAACAATTAAAGCAAACGTCGTTATAGGCGCAATCGGAATATTTAACCCCCTGGTTTACCCGGATATTAACGGGCTGGAAACTTTCGAAGGCCCCTCTTTCCATACGGCAGACTGGCCGGAAGACATAAATCTTGATAATAAACGCATCGCCATCATTGGTAATGGTGCAAGTTGCATGCAGATCGCACCAGAGATCCAGAACCAGGTTGATTCACTTACTATTTTTCAGCGCTCCCCACATTGGGCCGCACCCTTCGAACAATTTCGTCGAGAAGTTCCAGAACCTTTGCGGTTTTTACTTAAGGAGCTGCCTATTTATCAGGCTTGGTATCGTGTTCGTCTAGGCTGGACATTCAACGACCGGGTGCACGCCTCACTGCAAAAAGACCCGGACTGGGAGTTCCAGGACCGCTCACTCAACGCCACTAATGATGCCCACCGCAATTACTATTCACGTTATATTATCGACCAACTTGGCGAACGTACAGATTTGTTGGCAAAAGTAATGCCAACCTACCCACCTTTCGGCAAGCGCATGCTAATGGACAATGGCTGGTACAGCATGCTGAACAACCCCAAAGTAGAGCTGGTAGATAACCCTGTGGTTGAAATTGGACCAGACAGCATAATGACGGAAGATGGATCAACCTTCGATGCGGACGTGTTGATATTGGCAACCGGTTTTGATGTGCTGCGGTTTAATACCGCTTTTGAGGTCACAGGTCGCTCTGGCACTTCTTTACGAGATGCCTGGCAAGACGATAATGCCAAAGCCTATATCGGCACTACTATTCCCGACTTTCCAAATTTTTATATGTTATACGGCCCCAATCTTCAACCAGGTCACGGAGGCAGCTTGATCTTTGTAGTGGAAATGCAGGTACACTACATTATGGATGCACTTAGGAAGATGAGTGAGCAGGGCATCGCGGTCGTTGAGTGTCGTCAGGACGTATATGATAACTACAATGAGGCAATTGATGCAGCCCACGAAAAGATGGTCTGGACTCACAAAGGCATGTCTTCCTACTACCGAAATAACCGCGGACGTATAGTAGTCAACTCACCTTACAGGAATGTGGACTACTACAAAAAAACCCGCGAAATAAACCTTGAAGATTTCAATACAGAGCCCATTTAATTTAATCGTCAGGGCAGTTACAAATAATTGAAGCTACCCTGACTGAACAAAATTAATTAGCAAACTAGCGCTGAAAATATTTTCGTGGGTTGGCTATGGTGAGCGTATCAATTTTTTCATCACGTACACCAGCATCACGCATCTGCGGCAGTATATTTCTGCAAATATGACCAAAGTTCCAGTTAGGCGATTGACCAGACATCTCCCCAAAACCACTACCAGGTCGACCACGCATACAATGCACTGCATCGTGAGACAGCATAATTCGATCATATCCGACCGACAGCAAGCCGCACAAGGATGCCAAGCGCAACTTATCCGATGCGATGCTTTCAATCCCAAAACGATCAAAACCTAACCAGGCACCACGATCCAGAATATCAAAGTAATAGCGCATATCTCCAACACCACAGGCGTGTCCAATTAGCACCTTATTGAAATCAACACCCTCTTCGTCAAAAACATTCAGTATTTCACGGCCATAAGGCTCAACTTCGCTGTTATGACAAAGAATAGGGGCCCCTGTTGCTTTGTGTGCCTTGGCCGCAGCACGCAAACACTTGGTCTCTGCACTAGTGACTCCAGTGCCTATCTCGGTAAAGCCAGGAATACCACCAGTGGCAACCTTGATAATGCCCGCTTTTATGCCTGTTTCTCCAATGCCTTCAGTCAATTCACGTTCGTAAATTTCACCTATCGCATCCACATCAAGCATACGAAAATGCATGGGAATGCCCAGGGCATCATTATAAAGACCCGTAGCTATAACGATCTGCATACCGGATTTAGAAGCGACTTCCGCAGCGAACTCCGGATCTCGACCAAGCTCCATGGGGCAGGGATCAACAAAGCTCTTCACGCCCAGATCTATTATTTCTGCCATTTTATCAACAGCACTTGCAACCTCGTCCTTACGGTTAAAATCATCGGGATCAAGCTCCCAACCCGGCATACCGACTGACAAATGTTCATGAATCAAGGTAAAACCCAAATCATCTGGAGAAATAGGCCCCAATACAGAATTTATACTCATATCATGCTCTCCCAATCTAATTGGCCAAACGGCCATAATTTCCTTTCAGTAATTCACCGGCAAAGTTGCCTGTGGCTTCACCATCTCGCATTGCTACCTGCCCATTCACAATAGTCGCAGTAATACCCTTGGCCTTTTGCACCAGTCGCAAACTACCACCGGGCAAGTCATTTTCTACCGTCGGCGTCAGGGGCGCTATCTGGTCAGGGTCAAAAACAACCAAATCAGCTTTATAACCTGAACGCAGTAGTCCACGTTGTGGCAATTCCCAGGCGGAAGCAATATCAAAAGTCAGCATTCTAACCGCCTGCTCTATGGTAAAAGCCTGTTGCTCCCTGACCCAATAACTAAGCAGATAGGATTGCAATGATGAACCAATTTCCTGGCCAACATGCGCTCCAGAGTCTGAAAATGTCGCCAGCGTATGAGGACTGCGCAATAAACCCAGCACGTCTTCCGGAACGTCATTGGCTATAGGTTGTAAAAAGAACTGTTTAAAATCTGTCTCAAGCACCAAATCCAGCATCAGCTCAACCGGATGCAAATTTCTCTGCCGGGCTAGCTCGCCAACGCTAGGGTCTCGCCAATCCCCGTCTTGAAGTACCCAGAGCGCATCATAATCCGGCTTGCGGGGGTCATGGGTTGATGCCGCACCACCTTGAAAAATAGCATCCTTGGGTTTCATTTCCGCCTCTGCAGCAATTAGGGCCTCACGCACAACCGGGTCTTGCATCCGTCTGCGCTGCTCATCGCGTGGCAGACTTCGTAATTCTCGCCATGCCGGCAATTGATCAAACGGCATGTTGGAATTGAATGAAAATAGCACACTTAAAGGACGGGTAGCCGCCTGGCCAAACATTCGCCCCCCCGCTGCAATAGTTTGTTCAATATAATCTGTATGCTTATGCCAGCGGCCACGAGCCCCTTTGGTTGTTAATGTACCAAAAGTCACTGGCCTGCCGGTACGCACCGCCAGAGATTGTAGTTGGGATAGATAGTTGCGTCGCGCTTCCCGATCATTGGAGATTTCAGCAGATATTTCAAATATGCCGGTATTCAAATCCGCCATCACATCCACCAGCGCATCAATCTCGGACCAGTCAGCAACCCGACTGGCAACAGGCGCGCCATCTGGCGTGACATGGGTATGCGTACGAGAACTCGAAAACCCAATCGCCCCGGCTTTAATCGCCTCACGCAAAGCCTGCTTCATTTGCTCAAGTTCCGCTGGGCTCGCATGTGCCTGCTCCAAAGCTCGCTCTCCCATGGTATACATGCGCAGGGCAGAATGGCCGATATAGGCACCGTAGTTCATGCCTTTAGGTAAGGCTTCAAGTGTCTGGAGGTACTCCGGAAAAGTCTCCCAGTTCCAGTTAACTCCCTTCAGCATGGCGTCAGCGGGAATATCTTCCACTGACTCCAAGCAGCGGGCAAACCATTCCCGCTCCTCGGGCCGACAGGGTGCCAGAGTAAAGCCACAGTTCCCCATTATTACACTGGTTACGCCGTGCCAGCATGAGCAGGTACCTGACTTATCCCAACTTACCTGGGCATCCATATGGGTATGTGCATCTATAAAACCTGGTGCGACTACCAGGCCATCAGCCTCAATAATTTCGTCAGCGCGACTACTAATACGCCCTAGTTCAACTATTCTCCCTTCGGCAATAGCCACATCTCCACGATAGCGGGGAGCTCCGGAACCATCAACAATCGTTCCGTTTCGTATCAACAGATCAAGCTTCATTTGTTTTTCCTCTTGCGCTGCGACTTAAGCTAGCCAGATTTATCCATAAACCGTCGGAGCCTTACATAACCTTCTGGGACCTTATGGAACCCTATAAGCCATACAAGCGGGCGCTGTTATCCCACAAAATCCGCCGCTGGCTGGCTTCTGCCATGGGCAGCTCCAAAAATTTATCTATCGCATGGGGATAAGCAGAATCGTCATGGGGCCAGTCGGTAGACAACACCAGGTTACCATCACCAATAGTTTCAATAACCTGGGTCGCCAATTTCTCTTCCGGCTCTATAGAAACATAACAATGTTCAGCAAATAATTCCGAAGGGAGCTGTTTTTGACCAAATAACTCGGCATCTCCCCATTTTTCCCAACGCTCATCAAGTGCCCATAGCCACCAGGATAACCAGGAACAATTACCTTCAAGAAATGCCATTCGCAATCCGGGAAAACGGCTAAGAACTCCCCCGGTAAGCACCGAACCCAATGCCAGCATCATTTCTACCGGCTGACCCGCAGCATGCCCCAACACTAGATTATCGTGATATCGATTGGCAAGGTGTTCAGTATAAGCCGCATGATTTCCGTGAAAAGAAATAGCTACACCACACTCTTCCGCGGCCGCCCATACTGGATCGTAATAACGATCGTATAGCTGACGTTGATTTAAAGGCTGGGAAGGCAGAACCCAAGTCAGTGCTCCCAGCGATTCCGAAGCAAATTTGGCTTCTTGCACGGCCAGCTCGGGATCGTGAAGCGGAATCAATGCCGCCACCTTCAAACGTGCAGGGTCTGCCGAGCAAAAATCAGCTAACCAGCGATTGTAGGCGCGACAGAGTGCCGCTGCTAACGGCGGATCAAGACCATCAATACCAATGGTATGGGAAGCCCAGCTCCTGAATACCACAGCGATATCAATCCCCTCAACCTCCATGGCAGCAAGCATGGCCTCCGGTCGAGTTACCCCCATTACCTGTTTTTCTTCCGGACGTTCTTCCTCCAAACGTTCTGCAGCGTTGCTCATGCGCAACCCCCATGCACGTTGGCGCTCCGGACGATCAATATGGGGTGGTAATACGTAACCGGCAACCTCGCAAATAGCACCAGGTAAGTCGCTGGGGGTAGGAGCCTGATCACGGAATTTAGGGTCAATGTAATCCCGCCACAACCCTACGGGCTCTATCACATGCAGATCACTGTCGATGATTCGGAAGTCCTTTTTCATCCTGGTATTCCCCCATTGATGCTACGGTCAATTAATCAACCATCAGATATTTGAGATCTGCTTAAATTTGCGCTAATAAAACACCCTCTGCAAGGTAAAATGCCACCTACTACATGATCTTCCTGGCAAGCACCGTAAAAGTGGCAAGATCCAATTCATCGAGCCCACGCGACTTTAAGCCAGTGGCGTACAATCGAAGGGCACACCAACTTTGTCACCCACATTGCGTAGCGCCTGCACCAGAGAACCTGGATAAGACACTGCACCTTCGCTACGGCGGACATCCATGGCCTGTTGCTCAATTTCACCCGGTAAATAAATCTGTTGCCCGGGCAATGCATCCTCCTCACCCGCGGCTCTAATCTGAAGCACCATATCTTCTATATCATCAAAATAGGCTTCACGATCCCTGAATAAGCCTGGATCCATAAGTTGGAAAAACTGTCCCCTATGACCAATAGACACATCGCCAGTGTGCGCCGACCCGGAAAGAATACCAGCCAGTATGTTCGACGAGGCTGCCAAGCCAATACCTTTATAGCCCCCAATTGCAGGAATGATGCCCTTTAATGCTTCATCCGGGTCCACTGTTGGTTTTCCTTCGCTACTGAGAAAGCCCCATTCCGTGGGAATCTCCTTGCCCTCGGATCGTGCGCGCATTACTTTGCCAAGTGCCACAGGTGTCATCGCCATATCAAGCACGATGGGGGGAGCATTTCGTCGCGGGAAAGTCCAGACAATGGGATTATTGCCAAATAATCTTCGCCGACTGCCAAAGGGTGCCAAGGTCGGAATACTGGTGGTAGCGCCATAGCAAATAAACCCCGCCATAGCCGCATGGTAGGGATAATTAGCCCCACACCCCCAGTCATTGGAATTACGGATAACACCCGTCACTATGCCAGAGGACTTCGCCACCTCAATGAGGTGCTCCATAAAGCGCGTCACCACCAATTGACCCAGGCCGTGGTTACCGTCCCCAACAACTGCAGCCGGCGTTTCCTTTACGATTTGCATTCGCGCTTTTGGGTCAGTAGAGCCGTCTTTAAACCAGTTGACATACCAACTCACTCTCTGAAACCCGTGGGTATCCACACCCCTCAAATCGGACCAGAGTTGATTATCTATAACTGTAGTCGCATCTGCTTCCCGCATGCCGGCAGCAACGTATACTGCAATGCCCCAGGGTTTCAACTCATTCAATTTAAAACTGGAACGGCTCTGCGAAACACCTCGAGCGGCGGGTTTATCATTCATACCTGGAATATCTTTATTACTCATATGCGACTTCTTATTATCTTGAAGTTGGCTTGAACCCGTAGCATGCCGGTCTGTATCCAGCACACACCTTATTTACCAGCATTACCCGACCTAACAATACGCTGGCTAATACGCAGCAGGCAGTTTACTGACATCAATATTGTATAAATCCACTGCGTTTTGGAAGCACAGCTGTTCTACTTCTGCTTCGGGCACACCCTCCATAACACGATCAAGAATGGGCACCGAATTCGGCCAAATGGAATCGTGATGCGGGTAATCATTACCCCAGGCAAGGTTCTTCAAACCAATTTCATGACGTGTACGTATACCGTAGGCGTCATCCTCAAAAGTGATGGTGAAATTGCGGTGAAAATACTCGCTGGGTTTCATAGTCAGATAATCAACCGCACAATGAGGAGTACGGTAAAGAGCGTGATCCATACGTTGCAGTACATGTGCCAACCAGCCGGTTTCAAACTCCGCCATCACCAGTTTCAGCTTTGGAAATCGCTCTGTTACCCCACCACAAATAATGTCAATCATAGTATTCACTATTGTGCCATGAGCCATTGTGTACCCCTTGATAGTACCCCCGGGAGCACCCCAATGCGCAGGCAACCCACCATCCAGTGAAGTACCCACAAAAATGTGCATGGTCAGTGGCAAGCCCATTTCTTCCGCAGCAGCCCAAAAAGGATCAAAATCAGCATGATTGTAGGGATGGTCCGGAGAAACATGTGCGGGAATCATAAAACCACGCACCCCGTTCAATGCAGCACGTTTCATTTCTGCAATAGCGGCATCTACATCAGGAAGAGGCAAGCAACCAATACCAATCAATCGCTCTGGCGCCAGGGAACAATAATCCACACACCAATCATTGTGTGACTCAAAAGTCGCCTTAATTATCTCTGGGTCCTGTATTGCCCAGGTAAACATATTCAGGCTGGGGTACATAACCTCACCACAAATACCATCCCGTTTTTGCTCTTCCAAACGAATAGAGGGGTTCAGTACACCTGGATTAAATCCATCATAACCCCGAGCAATCAGCGCGGGAGTGGCAGGGTCATCCAGCGCATTTCCCGCTATACCCAGACGACCAACAGGCACCTTCATACCATTCGGCATTACCAACCAGTCACCTGGTTTACCTTTTATATCCGAAACAATACGTGGCGCTCGATCGCCAAATGGTTTAGCCAGCACATCGAAAACCTCTCGGGCTTCGACAAAATGTGAATCACATGAATAATAACGCATAAGGAACTCCTATTTGCTGGCGGTTATACATTCCAGCATGATATTCGAATCGTAATTCTGCGATCCGGTGTAAAAAAGATACCATAGTGTCGCAAGTCTGACGCTATCACGCCAGTAAAACACGACTCTGCTTTGTTTATGATCAATATTCTGAGAACCCTTATATGTCTCAATTTATTGATCAACAACTATTTATGAGCAACCAGATTCAGCAAAGCCTGACGTCCTTCACTCACAGCCTTTAAAGCTCGCTCCAATGCAGCCGGTAGATCAGCCGGATCTTCAACACGCTCTCCGTAACCACCCGCAGCCTGACAAAGGAGCTCATAGTCAATACAGGGTCCCAAATCACTGAAGGAGAATGAATCGTTTGTCGCAGCCCAACCCTCTGGATATACCATTCTGGTAGAACCCTCGACGGCACCCCATTTGGCATTGTTCCAAATGATATACAGCACCGGCAAATTATAACGACGCGATAACCAGTGACCGGCAGTAGGCACACCAAACATGTAGGAACCATCTCCCAGGACACTCACTACCAAACGCTCTGGAGCCGCCAGTTTGGCTCCCAAAGCGGCACCAAGCCCCCACCCCAACACGCCTGCCTGGGATACACCATAAAAGTTACCGGTTTCTGACAGGGTCAACTGCCTGACATCGTTTCCCAATTCATCAATCACAATCGCATCACTGGGCAATATGTCGTTCAGACATTTCGAAAACCAGGATTTCTCTAGAATGCTCGACTGCTGGCCTGACTCAGCCATGGCATGGGCATTCTCTCGATTTTTCTGACTTAAATCCGACCAGCGGCTTACCCGCTGTGTGACCACCTCAGCGCTTACCCGTTTAGCCAATGCCTGTGTCAATACATCAAGATTCAGACTCACCCTGCCCGGCAGGTTAAGGTCAACACGAAAACCTCTGACCGGATACCTGGCATGCAAGGGGTCCGTACCAATACCAATCACAGTGCTGGACGGATTGAGCTGGGCACGCCGGGGCACCCAGGGCACATCGCATTCAACGACAACTATAACATCTGCATCCGCCAGATATTTTTCTGGTGGACTGGTGATCCGCTGAGGGTGTGTGAAATTGATATTGGTATGGGTTGGATAAGGGTCAAAGACCGGTGCCCCCAAAGACTCGGCGAAACCCGTGAGCGCTGCAACGGCAGCAGGATCACGCCCAGCAGAGCGCGTGATAATTAGCGGGTTAGAAGCATTCGCCAGGGCATCTATCGCAACCGCCAGGGAATCACTGCCAGCCATAACTTCACCCGCACCCATCCTGGGTTGTTCATCAAGCGCTTCCCCGCTATGAGGAGCTGCCAGCACTTCACGAGGCAATGTCAGATAAACCGGGCCTTTGGGCTCCGTCTGCGTAATCGCCAGAGCCCGATCTACAATACCTGCAAGATCTGAGTTAGGGCGTAGTTCATAATCCCATTTTACCCATTCGCGAACCATGCTGCCTTGATCAAAAGATTCCTGGGACCAGTGAATATGCATATCTCTGGCGCCCAGATCTTGTCCTTCAGAGATGGGCGTACGACCGGCACTGAACAAAATAGGCACCTGAGCCCGATTTGCATTAATCAAGCCACCAATGGCATTTGCTGTACCTGCAATGGTATGGACCATGACAGCCGGGACACGGCCCGACACCATGCTATAGCCATGTGCCATAGCCACGCCAGTAATCTCATGTATGACGGTAATCGGCTTCGGCGTCGGCTCGCCATTTTCCATGCGCCGAGCATAAGCATCAATTATTGGCCCAAAATCCGTACCTGCATTACCAAACAGGTACTCAACTCCTCGCTTCGCCAACAATTCCAGGTAAACATCTGCGGTAGAACGTGGGTCAGTGGACTCAGGCATTATCGATCCTTAAAAAATATAGGGAAGTGATGGAAACATGCTCTGAATATTACGTCGACCACTGTATTATGGCAATTTCTTCAGTATGATCTTCCTTAACAGGGTGGACGATCCAAGCATTCTTGTATTGACTATCTGCTTTAAAAAAGTCGATCTTACAACTGATACCTACCGGATTTATGCCAAGAACCCAATGGCCAAAAAACTAAGCAATATTCTCCATACATCAGATATACACCTGGATGATTGCATTGGCGGCCGGGGCAAAGAGAGCCCGGCTCAATTAGGTTTCATCGGTGTGATTGACGCCGCCATCGCTTTAAAAACTGACATATTTTTATTGGCCGGTGATCTTTTTGAACACAATAGGGTCCAGCAAGCGTGTCTGAACTTTGCCTCAACCCAATTAGCCCGACTTTCCTGTCCTGTGGTCATGATTGCTGGGAACCATGACTGTTTAGCCGAATATTCTATTTATCACAGCTATGACCCGACTGAATCTGGATCAGATATCCACTTTATTCGGGATGAACTTGGCGCGACTATCAATTTTAATGAACTGGGGATACGTATCTGGGGGAAAAGTATTATCGACCACGAACCCGAAAATAAGCCCCTGGACAGGGTTCCACAACTGGATGATGACCGCTGGAACGTTGGCATGGTTCACGGATATTATGTAAATCGTGGCGGCAACAGTTTTTCCTCTCTGATTACACCAGAGGAAATTGAAGCGAGTTGTTTAGACTACCTCGCTTTGGGCCATGTGCATGTATTTTCAGAATTCGATCACGGCGTCACACGTGCAGCCTATTCAGGTTCCCCCAGTGCCAACCAAGGCTCCAAAGAAAATACCGCAGCTCATATTACCCTGGACCCAGATACGGGCGTAACAATTAAGCGAATTCTGGTTTAGCGCCAGCATCCGAGCCAAGACCGTTTACTAGTGCCAATGGTCTTTTAGATGCTCCTTCAAAACCCCAACCTCGAAGCCGGACAATCTTAAGAGATGACGCCCTTGTCCCTCAACCTCGAACGTTCCGACTGGCTTATGCCTATTTCTTCCAATAACTCATCAGTATGCTGACCATGCAAGGGGGCACCGTGCCGAATTTCTGTGCTGGATTCACTAAAACGTGCGGCTGGCCGAGTCTGACGTAATGGACCGGCAACAGGATGCTCAGTTTCAATAATAAGTTCGCTGGCTTTCACAACCGGGTGCTCAATCATTTCCTTACGTTTCAGCACTGGCGCACAAGGCACACCCGCCTCATCTAAAAGCGCTAACCATTCGACGGCAGATTTAGTTAGCAGAGCTTGTTGAGTCAGCTCCAGCCTGGCATTGGCATTTTTATCACGTAACGCTGGGGTTTTAAAACGCTCATCCTCAAGCCATTCAGGATGACCCACGGCATTACAAAGTGCATGCCACTGCTTATTGGACATGGCCGAGACACTGATATAATCAGTTGATGTCTCGTAAATAAGATCTATGAATGTTGCTGCAGTCTGAGTGTCTACCTCGTTTCCGATAAATGTCTGACCGCCCATATCAGATGACCAGAGAAATGCGACTACACTATCAAGCATTGATACCCTCACGTGCTGCCCTTCACCTGTCCGTTCACGGTGCGCCAAAGCGGCAGTTACAGCCTGTGCCGCGGTCATACCAGTAAGTTTATCAGGCAGAATCGTTCTTACCAGTCGTGGCCGCTCTTCATCAGAACCGGCCTGAATGGTTGTTAACCCACTGATCGCTTGAACGATGGGGTCATAAACCGGTTTATGTGACCAGGGACCTTTCTCACCAAAACCGCTGATCGACGCGTAGATAATGTCGGGTTTAATTGCTCGTACCGGATCTTCATCAATGCCCAGTCGCTCCACCACCCCGGGACGAAAATTCTGGATAAATACATCTGCAGTTTCAATCAGCTTAAAAAGGACATGTCGGCCCTTTTCTGATTTAAGATTAAGTGTAATACCTCTTTTATTGCGATTATTGTTCAAGAAGGTAGCGGTAAATTTGCTGTCTCCATACCCCGCTCCCCGGGCGTGATCAGGTGCCTCAATCGACTCAATTTTGATCACATCTGCACCTTGATCACCCAACAACATTGTGGCAAAGGGGCCGGAGATAACCGTCGTTAAATCCAGTATTCGATATCCTGTTAGTGGTCCGGACATTAATAACATTCCAATAGAATAGTTGTCTCCAGTCTATCGTTGACGAGTATTGATTGAAACAACGGCAGAAAACCACATCCGCTGGCTAAACCACACCAAACAGAACCGGGTGATACCCAAGCGTAGTGCAGTAAAGTATGGGCCTAAAGCCTTGTTTGACCTTGAGGAAATGGGGATTTATGGTAGAAAGCAAAGCTAACCACTCTGCAGTGGCCATCCAAATTAATAGAGAGAACTATCATGCTGAAAATATACCACGTTCCCCGTACTCGATCAGTGCGAGTAATCTGGCTTTGTGAAGAGCTGGGCATCCCCTACGAAGTCGAATCCATATCTTTCGACCCTGAGTTCCGTGCCAGTCCTGAATGGCGAAAAATGAACCCGGTGGGTAAGGTGCCTGTTTTGACTGATGGTGATTTAACCATGTTTGAATCAGGCGCGATGGTTCAGTATATCCTTGATCGGTATGGCAACGGTAAACTGCAACCTGCCATCGGTACGCCGGAACATGCCCTGTATCTGCAATGGTCCTGGTTTGCCGAGGCCACCTTTGCCAGACCGTTGGGCGAGATTGTTAGCCATGGCAGGGCTTTTGCGAAAACCGGTGTAATACCTGAAGTGGTCGCTGAATTGCAGGATCGATCGCATCTGTGCCTGCAAGCAATCGACCAAGCTGTACAGAACAAAGATTTTCTACTGGGTGAATTCTCCGCAGCAGATATCATGATGGGTTATACCGTAATGCTAACTGAGATGCTGGCACCTTCGGATAACTGCCCCAATGCTTCCGCCTATTGGGCCCGTTTACAGGAGCGTCAAGCTTGTCAAAAAGCCATCGGATACGGCCTAAAGTAAAGGTTTCCTAATTTCTGCCGATATAAATCGAAATACTATATGTTTCGGTTATATGAACAACGAAATACCAAATTTGGTAGACAGCGCTGTGGCGGAAATGGCCAAATGCGAAGCTGAGCTTGTGGCACAAATACTCGCCGAGGATCTTACGCCAAGTGGCATTCAAAGCATCGCAGAACAAGCCGCCGAATTCGCAGAAACTGCCGCATCGCAAATTGCTGGCTCCGCTTTTAAGGCCAGCTGCAAGGCCGGATGCAACTGGTGCTGTTATCAGCCTGTGCGCGTAACACCGCCCGAGGTCTTCAGAATCGTTCGCTTTATACGTAGCCTGCCTGTCAAAACCCAGGATCAGCTAACTTCCCAAATTCGCGAATCAGTAAGACCTGCCATGGCGCAAAACACCGATATTCAGAATAAAGCCGGAACACCCTGCCCATTTCTGGACACCAGCTCTTCCAATGCGGGCTCCGCCAATACTGGATTATGTGGCATTTACGCCGTCCGCCCACTTGCATGTGCAGAATTCAATTCAAACAATGTGAAAGACTGCAAAAAAGGTTCCCAAAAAGGCTTCCAAGCCACGATGGTTACCCGAGAGCGCTCACGAGTTCTCATATATAAAGCAGTACAGCAAGGTCTCATGAGAGGGCTGACACAGGCTTTACCCGACGTAGAAAATTCAGTATTTAATCTGGCAAATGCTGTACTTATCGCCCTGGAAAATCCCGATACCGAAGCGGCCTGGCTGAAAGGATTACCTGTCTTCACACAAGAAACCTGATAATATCGTTAGGTCATTCCTCACAATCAGAAGCATCGCCAAAGAACCGTACATGACTTCTTTGGCAAATATTATTAGTATGTCCAAAATTAATAAATACTGAGTGGAAGGAATAATATGTCTCTAGAAGGTAGATTAGCATTAGTAAGCGGCGCTAGCCGCGGCGTTGGGAAGGCTATAGCGCTATCGCTTGCATCAAATGGTGCAGATGTTGCCGTCAACTACACAAGCAACGCAGAGGCCGCTGAAGAAACTGTTGCAGAAATAAGAGCGCTGGGCCGCAAAGCCAATGCCTATCAGGCAGATGTTGCTTCATTTGAAGACGACCAAAGCATGGTAGAAAAAATCGTTACCGAAATGGGGCCGGTCAGCATCCTCGTCCACAACGCGGGCGTGGCAAGCAAGGGAAGGTCTGTTCTGAAAACAGACCATGAAGAACTGGCAAAAGTCGTAGGCGTGCACGCATTTGCTGCCCACTATTTATCCCAATTAGTCATACCTTCCATGCGCACTACGGAAAGAGGCGATATTATCGTTATTTCGAGTGTCGCCTCCAAGAGCCTTGGGGCTAACGGCGCACCCTACAACATGGGTAAAGCGGCCCTGGAAGCTTTTGCTATTACTTTATCTAAAGAAGAAAAAAGAAATAATATTCGCGTGAATATAGTTGCACCTGGCCTGGTAGAAACAGACATGGGCAAACGCTTGATTCGTGCAACACAAGGTGTTGAAGATATACGATCCCTGGATAAACACATGCCCTTTGGAAGGGTCTGCCAACCTGAAGATATCGCCAATGTCATTTGTTTTCTGGTGTCACCGGCTAATTCCTATGTGACCGGTGAGCGGATTTACGTCAATGGCGGTGACTAACCAGGAAACCTCAATCAGGTGCACTGAATGCTTAAGCCGTTTTATATTGAGCAAAGTTAACGGCTTAAGCGCATCAATGTACAGGCTATACCACCCAATATAAAAATGCCGGCTATTGCTAGTCGCATACTCATTTCCTCTGACATGAATAACACCCCCCCAACGCCCGCAATTACCGGTACAGAAAGCTGCACACTCGCGGCCTGGGTGGACGACAATGCTGGAACTACCGAATACCAAATGGCGTAACCCAAACCAGAACTAAGGGCACCTGAAGCCACAGCCAAAGCGACACCACCAACACTTGGCAAGGGCAAGGACAGAAGCGGGTACTCGCCTATGAGTAAAAGCAACCATACAATGAACAATACGGGCAGGGTTTTAATAAAGTTATTGGCTGTATCGGTGAGCGGATCATTGGCCGATTTGCCCAACAAAGTGTATACCCCCCAGGCGAATCCAGCCGCAGCCATTAAAACCGACCCGGTAAACGAGGGTGCAGTAACACCCGGCAGTACCAGGTAAACCAGGCCACCAATAGCCATCATACAACCGACAACTTGAAGACTATTCGGCTTCTCTCCGGTTAAAAAAGCCCAGGTGAGCATTGTCGCCTGCACACTACCGAATAATATTAACGCCCCGGTCCCTGCACTCAATGACAAATAAGCAAAAGAAAAAGCCGCAGCATATATGAACAACATCAATGCTGGCATAACCCTTCTCGGCTCAAAGCAAGGTTTTGGGCAGCGAGAATAAACAATTGCTCCCAATAAAAACGCACCTGATACTAGACGTACAACAGTAAAACTCGCAGGGTCAATTTCTCCTGACATCAGCGCCAGACGACATAAAAGAGAATTAGCCGCAAATGCTATCATGGCGATGATTGTCAAAAATATAGTTTTACCCGATAACATAAACTTACTTAATCGCTCCGGCATAAACTACAAACATATCAATAGACACTACCTGCCTGCGCACTATTCTTATACTTCTCCCTGTACTAACGCATCTATCAGTACTGGCTCCGTACCTGAAAGCGCTTCCTTCATAGCAAGCTCAAACTCATTCGCTGTTTGTGCCACAATTGCTTTCATACCAAATGATTTAGCCAATCCTCCCGGATCTATTGAGGGGTTTTCGAAATCCATACCAATGAACTCTTCATTGCCATGAAAAGCCTTCAAGCGCTGCTTGATGATACGGTAGCCACCATTGTTGGCCAGCACAAAGATAATAGGGAGTTTCTGCTTTGCGGCAGTCCAAAGCGCCTGAATGCTATACATCGCACTACCGTCACCGATAATTGCCACTACTCTACGCTCTGGCCGAGCCACCTGAACACCCACCGCTGCTGCAATGCCCCAGCCAATACCACCGCTGACATTGCCGAAGAAATCGTATCTTTCCCGTATAGCAAACAAACCAAGTAAGGTGCCAGAGGTGGTAATCCCTTCATCAACGACAATAGCGTTCTCCGGCAAATGGGCCACAAGCGACATCATCAGCCAATCTGGCGCCATAGGACTTTCATCTCTATTTCTTTCTGCCTTCTTGCGCAGGTTGTCACGATTCACACTCCAGTTGCGTTTACTCAATTCGGCAACATTAGCTTTGGCCTGATTCGCAAGCTCTGCGCCCCCCAGTTGCTTTAAAGCAACCACCAGGTCAATTAAGGTTTCTTTTACATCAGCTTGTATAGCCATCGCTGCAGGATAGTTTTTACCCAGATCACCGTCATTCAACCCGATCTGAACAATGGCTGTACCTTCCGGCAAGGGATCAATCTCACTGTAAACCGACATTTTTAATAAATCCGAACCTACGCCAATGAGCAAATCATAGTCACTCAATATTTTACGCACTGCCGCTTGATTCCGATTGAGCCCACCCATATAGGCTGGATGCTCTGATCGAAAATAAGCACCACTCTGCACTGTCTGTTGATAAACCGGCACACCGAGAACGTCAGCAAGCTCACTTATTTCGTCCAACGCATCACTGGCTACAACCTCATGACCCGCGATAATTACAGGCGTTCGAGCAGCCAGCAAGCGTTTGGCAAGTGCATCCGTAACCGCTGCAGAAGGACGCGTGGCAGTTTGTACCCGCGTCGCTGCACCCAAGTCTAACGGCGCTTGCGTATTGAGAATATCTCCCGGCAGGGAAATAAATACCGGCCCCGTGGGTGGCGTTAGTGCAATAGTCGCCGCCCGGTGCATGATGCGCGGAAGATCTTCAATTCGCGTCACCTCAACGGCCCACTTCACCACAGGTTCTGCAATGGGCAGCAAAGGCGCATAAAGCAGGGGTTCCATCAAGCCATGTCCCTGCTCTTGCTGCCCTGCTGTCAGAATAATGGGCGAACCCGTCACATAGGCTGTATACAAGGCACCGATCGCATTCCCCAACCCTGGAGCAACGTGTACATTACAAACAGCAAGTTCTCCACTCGCGCGCGCAAAGCCATCTGCCATGGCTACCACTATGGATTCCTGCAGAGCCATCACATAGCCAATATCCGCCCGTTCCGTCAGTGCATGCATAATTGGCAATTCCGTCGTACCCGGGTTACCAAACAAAGTCGAGACCCCTTCGCTACGCAGCAATGCAAGAAAAGCACTGCGCCCGGTTATTAGATTGCTGTCGGTTTCAGCCACAGTTATTCCCCAGTCTCTATTAAAAAAGTTTTTCTTGAAAAAGCCGCTATTTGAAAACGCGTTCTTAGTCGGCGTACCCAGGGGCAATTTTATCTGCCAAGCGCCGCATACTGGGCCAGGCTGCCCCGGCCATTCCTTCCCAGGAAGCTGGGTTATTAAAGGTATTCTGCATCATATCGACAGCTTCTTGCTTAGGCATATGCAAGGTTCCCGCAGCATTTGCGTTTACCTGTATCTGGCAACTACGCTCCAGATAATACATACGCATAAAACAGCTGGCCACGCTGGCACCCAGTGCCAAGGTTCCATGATTGCGCAGCAACATCAGATGTTTGGTATTCAGGTCTGCCACAAGGCGTTCACGTTCACCTAAATCCAGAGCGACACCTTCCCACTCGTGATAGGCCAAATCATGGTAAACGAACATCGCATGCTGGTTTATGGGAAGCAAACCCTCCTGGGTACAAGAAACTGCTACGCCACTGTCTGTATGCAGATGCATGACCGCACTGGCATCGGAGCGCGCCATATGCACAGCGCTATGAATGGTAAAACCTGCAGTATTCACACCGTATCCGGAATCGATCACCACCTTACCTTCAACATCTATTTTTACCAGGTTAGACGCCGTAACTTCGCTGAACAAAAACCCAAACGGGTTGAGTAAAAAATGTTCAGCGGGGCCTGGAACGCGGGCTGACAGGTGCGTGAAAACCATATCATCCCAGCCATAGTGACTGACTAGCCTGTAGGCTGCTGCTAAATCCTGACGCACAGCCCATTCCTCAGCTGAAATCTGTTCCCTGATATCTTCCAGGGCTACCCCGGCTTCACTCATCTCTTTCTCGCAAACATTAGATAATTTAGTCCACACTGATGTTAGCGCCAATTGAACCCGCTTACACGGTTAATATTCCCGACAGCCACGGTTTTTTACAACACCTTGGTGTATGTTATATGCATTCCTAAATAAGGCTGAAATATGAAAGATGCACCGCTCTTCAATCTGAAAGTACTCGACATGTCACGTGTCCTAGCTGGTCCGTTTGCGGGGCGCTTGTTAGCGGACCTCGGTGCAGAAGTGGTAAAAGTAGAGCCACCGGAAGGTGATGTTACGCGCAACTGGGGGAAACAGATCAACGGAATATCCGGCTTTTATCATCAACAGAATGCAGGAAAAGAAAACATATCCATCGATCTAAAGCAGACATCCGGCGTCACGCTGTTTAAAGAGCTGGCCAAGAAAGCAGATGTAGTTCTGGAAAATTTTCGACCCGGCGTAATGAAAAAACTGGGTATAGACTGGGAAGTACTTCATGCACTCAACCCCTCACTGATAATGGTTTCTATCTCAGGATTTGGCCAAAGTGGCCCAGAATCCGAACGGCCGGCCTATGCACCCATAGTTCATGCAGAAACCGGCGGAATCCTTAGGCAGGCGGCAAAAACAGGCGGCTCTGCCAGAGAGTTGCTCATGGCCATTGCCGACACCAATGCCGGATTGCACGGGTTAGTTGCCCTGCTAGCGGCCATTCTCCAACGTCAACAATCGGGTCTGGGCCAGCATATCGATATTGCTATGGTTGACGCCATGTTAATAAATGACGAACAGACCAACTTTTTTCTTGAAGATGTCCCCGTGCAAACAGGTGCCAGTGAAGTGTGGGAAACAAGCAACGGTCCAATTATGATCGCAGGGGATTTTCGACATATATGGCGTACGGTTAACCGTGTTTTAGGGGTGCCCGACCCCACCACTCCGGAAACAAAACTGGCAGAAAAAGTCTCACTGCGGCGCAGCGCCTTCCAGGAATTTTTATTCTCCTTTAATACCCGACCTGAAATGCTTGAAGCACTGGATAGCGCCAACCTGGCATCTGGCGGCGTGTTCAGCACCGGCGAGTACCTCAAAAATTCCGCAACTCTCAAACACCGGGAGAGCATCCAATACATAGATGACCGAAATGGCGGCACTCGCCCCACATTTCAAAGCCCGTACCGTTTTTCTAATTCATCTAGCGGTGTTCGCAAAGGCGCGCCCCACCTTGGGGAACACAATACACAGATCCTTCAGGAATGGCTGAATATCGAGGCATCAGAAATCAAAGCACTGGAGGACAGCAAAGTTTTACACAGCAAGCTGCCTGGCGATTAAAACCTGTTTTATGCTGCATATGAAGATCTTCCACACTTTTTCGCCGGTGGACTACAAATAAGTTAATACCACGCAAGGATAGGTTGACCGCTGCATCCAGCCTTAGCTAAAGTTCAAGTTCCACAGCCTAAGGGGATTCCTGTGCACAATGTTGGAGATTTACTGGCAGCACGCATGAGTGAAGAGGTCGTATGGATTGAGCCACTGGCGCCTGTCTACGACGCACTGCACCTAATGAATGAGCACAATATTGGTGCGCTTCTTGTACAAATTGATGAATATCTGGTCGGAATAGTCTCCGAGCGCGACTATGTACGCAAAGTAATCCTGGATACCCACTCTGCAAAAACAACCAAAGTCTCTGAAATTATGACACGTGATGTAATCACGGTGACGCGTATAGATACCGTGGTGCACTGTGTGGCACTAATGCGCAAACATCAAGTGCGCCATTTACCTGTTGTAGAGGCCGGCAGAGCCATTGGTATGGTCTCTTTACGCGATCTATTTCTGGATGTCATACACGAAAAATTCGAAGAACACGATATCAGCACTGAAACCGACTGACGACCCACCAAGCTCTCGCCATGACAGTCGCCGAATTGAATTCAGACGTGGACTGGACTAACCAAAAATCGGCTTATTTTCCCTGAAAAACAGGCTCACGCTTTTCTACAAATGCCTTTATGGCTTCCTGGTGATCTTCGGTCTGACCACAATGCCGATGATGGGTTGCCTCCAAATCCATGCAGGCTTCCATATCTTCATTTAAAGCCCGGTTCAGATTTTCCTTCATATAGCGATAAGCAATGCTCGGACCATTGGCCAGCCTACGAGCAATTTCCATGGTTTTCCCTTGTAACTCATCTGCATCACAAACCCAGTTGGCCAGACCCAGACTTTTAGCTTCTTCCGCGCCAATCCTATCAGACAAATAGTATAATTCTTTAGCCTTGGCCGCACCCACCAACTGCGCCAAAAAGTAACTACCCCCAAAATCCCCGGAATAGCCAATACGTGCAAATGCCGTTGTCATAATGGCATTGCGACTCATGACTCTGAGATCGCAGGCCAATGCCAGGCATAAACCTGCGCCTGCCGCAGCACCTGGTAATGCAGCCAGTGTTGGTTTGGGCATTCGGTATAGTCGGCCCGCCGTTTCCCGCTGATTTATTCTTTGCTCATGAATTCTACGATCAATGGGTGTGACGCCTTGTTCCGTTCGCGCCGAGGCCGCAGCCATTCCCTTCACATCTCCACCTGCGCAAAAAGCCCTGCCTGCACCCGTCAGCACCACGCACTTCACCTCCGGATCAAACTCCACAGCGGCAAATGTTTCCCGCATTGCCTTATTCATTGAAGCCGACATAGCATTTTTCGCTTCCGGGCGATTCAGCGTTAAAATAGCAACCCCATCCTCTACACGGGCCAACAAGTCCTCACTGCCTGTCTCGATGCTTTTATCCATTGATCACTTCCTTTCATTTTGTGCTTTCTAAGAGGATATACTCAGCGCATCAATAACGCGAACCGCCGTGGAGCAAATAGTCACTACGAAGGTTGCACAATTTGATACAGTGTAGTGCGGCCAAGGCCCTACAGAATTACCCACACATAATCGCCGGATGAAGCAATTTTCTGCGAAATTGATAACTTGAGAACTTGATAAAAAAAAGCTATGACTGAATACAAGACAATCACTGTTAAAAAGAAAGGCCAGGTTGACTGGCTAACCTTGAACCGACCTGAGGCCTTAAACTCTATCAATACGCCTATGGTTACTGAATTGAGAGATTACTTTGCCCAGTTGGCAGAGGACCGACATACCCGGGTGGTGGTCTTCTCCGGTGCCGGCCGAGCCTTTTGCGCCGGCCTTGATATCAAAGCAAACAGCGCCGGCAATGAAGAAAAACATTTTGGTGGAGGTATGGGGTTCCAAGGTTATCTGGCTGAAGTCTATATCCGCATGAGAAAATGTCCGCAACCCATTATTTCTCTGGTACAGGGTGCAGCCTGTGGTGGCGGGTTTGCCTTCATGCTGGCTTCGGATATCCGAATAGCAGGGGAAAGTGCAAAAATGAATGCCGCTTTTATCAAAATCGGCCTCTCAGCCTGTGATATGGGGACTAGCTATTTCTTACCCCGACTAGTGGGAACTTCTGTTGCCTCGGAGCTCATGTTGACAGGCCGGTTCATCAATGCAGAAAGAGCCCTGCGCACGAATCTGGTATCAGAAGTTGTCCCTGACGCCCAGCTAGAGACAGCCGCACAATCCTATATTGATGACATGTTGGCGACCTCTCCAATGGGTTTACGCATGACCAAAGAGGGATTGAATATTGCAATCGATTCTGGAGGACTGGAAGCAGCGATGGCCATAGAAAATAGAAACCAGCTAATGTGCGCCAGAAGCAATGATGCAAAAGAAGGAATGAGGGCATTTATAGAAAAAAGAGCGCCAAACTATACAGGTACCTAACGCCCTCTAACGAAATCCTGAGCACCAATGCCCCGGCGCAAGCACAATCCCCGGGGGGACTATCCCGGGGGTAAACTGAAGGAGACTAATCTCCTCTGGCAGCTGTGGCCTGCATTGCTGGCGTATCTGCTACGCCAGCATACCAATTCGCCAGTGACGGGTAGGTAGACTGCCAGTCCGGCAATCTCTCAAATCGAGCGAGCATATCGAGAGCACAGGCCAGTGTTATATGGAAAAAGTCCCATTCATGAACACCTTGCCAGTCCGTCCATAACTTTTCAAAATAAGCCATACAGCGGATGGCACGCTCAGCCTCTACACCCAGGACAAAGTCCGATACACATGCCTCCTTATGAAACATCGACTCCCTGCCCCATACGGCAATACCATCCAGAAAGCCTGTCGCCAGGCTATCCAGGGCGATGTCCTCCCAATCAGGCTGGAACCCAGGCTTAACAAAGTTTGCTTGCAAATACCGATAAATATTACAAGTTTCACCCAGCACAAAACCTTCTGTTACCAGGGTGGGCACACGTCCCAAGGGGCTATGCCCCAGTACCAAGTTGTCAGGTCTGCGGGTAACAACTTCTATTTCCTCGACTCGCTCCTCAGGTGCAAGGCTTGAATTAATATCGTAAAGCGCAATCCTGATAATCCGCGCATAGGGCGAATTCTTTGAATAGTAAAGTTTCATATTTAGCTCCCCTCAAAAGCCCTGGGTTCAAAACACTAAATTTATCTAGTCGCGGCAATCGCGGCCGCCATCGTATCCGCGGTCACAGCTTGTCTATCTTCACCCCAAGGCATAGGCATTAACACGGGATGTTCAATGCCGGCGTCGATATAGGATTTAACAAATCTTGTCACTTCAGAAGCCGAGCCAATAAAATCAATGGCCTGAATCATTTTTTCTGATACCGCTGCCAAGGCTCCATCTCTATCTTTTTCAGCATACTTGGCGCGCAGCTCTTCTATCTCACTGGCAAAACCCGCCTGACTGAACATCTTTGCATATCCATCAGCCATGGCATAATTAAACAGATCTTTTCTTGCAGAATTCGCACTGCGCTCTATATCGCCTACGCAAGCATGAATGTATGCAAAGATCTTGGCATTACCTCCTTTACGAATCTGCGCAATAGAGGGCTCAACATGGGATACAGGTAAGTAATTGAGCAGCACCCCATCAGCGATTTCACCCGCTAATTTCAACATCTGTGGATTTAGTGCCGCCATGACAATTTTAGGCTTCCGCTCCCCCAGACGCACCCCTAATCGAAATCGTTTTACCTGAAAATAGTCTCCCTCAAAGGTGACTGATCCACCAGCGAAACACTCGCGCAATAGCGCCACATATTCACGCATCATACCAATTGGCTTGGTCGCTACAGGCTGCCCATGCTGACTAAGGATACCTGGTGCTGAAACACCTACGCCCAACCATATATCCACATCAGGGCTTAAAGACTGCAAGGTGGCAGCGGACATAGCTGTGAGGGTAGGTGTTCTCAACTGGATTGGAATAATGCCTGTACCCAAATCCAGTTTTGGCGCTGCGTGGGATACGGCACCTAGCAAAGTCATGGCATCTGTTCCCGTTGCCTCAACCGTCCAGAACGACCGGTACCCCAAATCTTGCGCTTGCTCCGCGATGGTTGTAACAGCACCGGGACCCAGTGCACCCAAACTGCCAAAAGTAATACCCAGAGGGCTTGTATCTGCCATAATATAATTCCGATATCCAAGATGCCTACAATTCTACCAGCAACCTGCACTGTCCGGGCAAGTCCATCGTCACCCCAAATACCCCGATTAACGAATAGATAATTTCTTAAAAATGCTGGCAAAGCGATTGTGCATATCAGACAAACGTGTTTTATTTTCTTCTTTCATTCATTTCATTAGGAATTTCAGATGTCTATATCCGCACGAGTCGCTGTGCTACCCCAAACTAAAGGCCCGCTTGAAATCATTGAGCTCGATTTACCCGAGCCGGGTCCTTACGACGTCATCGTCAAGCAATATGCAAGTGGGGTATGCCATAGCCAACTGCATCAAATGCACAGCCCACGCGCAGCCCCTCTACTCCTGGGCCATGAATCTACAGGTGTGGTTCTAAAAACTGGTTCCGAAGTCACGCACGTTAAAGAATCTGATACGGTGATGGTGACCTGGGTGCCCCGGGACGCCAAGCAGTCCTCTCGCTTCCCCAATATAGTGAATCTCACACTCCCGAATGGTACCTTGGCAACCTCTAGAAATGTCTTTACCTGGGCAGACATCGTAGTGGCTGACGAACAATTCGTGGTCAAGGTAGATCCAAACATCAATAGAGAAGTCACAGCGATCATTGGCTGCGCAGTCATGACTGGCGCTGGTGCAGTCGAAAATACAGCCCAGGTAAAAAGTGGCCAAAGTGTTGTCATTTTTGGCGTTGGTGGAGTGGGATTATCTGCTGTGGTCGCGGCTAAAACTATTGGTGCAAATCCAATTATCGCAGTGGATCTTGACGAAGAAAAATTGAAATTTGCCAAGCGATTTGGTGCAACGCATACCATTAATGCTGCCGACGGCGACCCTGTGCCAAAGATTCATGCATTAACCAGCCACAAAGACAAACGTAATATTATGGGCATGCCTGTTACAGGTGCCGATTTCGCCTTCGACTGCATCGGCAGAAAACAAACCATGGAACAGATAGTTGCTGCATCCCGAAGCGGTTTTTTTGGTGCTGAACCCGGCGGAACTGCCGTATTGGTAGGGGTACCGCAAACCAGCGTCGAACTGAATGCAACAGATATTCTGATCAACGAAAAGAAATTTATTGGCAGCATAGGGGGTAGCTGCTGCCCGGATCGCGACTTCAGTAAATATCTGGACTGGTACGACAAAGGTTTACTGGATCTGGACTCGATGGTAACTGAGCGCTTTGGTCTGGATCAGATTAATGAGGCCACAACTGCGCTAGATAACGGAGAAATTGCTGGCCGAGCCATTTTGGTATTTTAATCACGGTTTATTGGAAAGAAAAATAAGCTGCAAAAGTAAAGGGTGAATGCCCTATCGCGCATTCACCCTAGCTACATTTCACCCCGCCCAGCACTTTTACTCCCAGCACTTTTGATTACAGATCAGGGTCCAACCGGTACTTCTACCCGCTAACACGCCTCCAACTATCCAGCATTTAGCAGTGGCTCTTCATTGGGGTGGCGAGGGGGGCGCATAAACAAAACGAGTACAACCGGAATTACCGAAATCACTGCGTATCCTAAAAACACGCCGGTATAACTCTGACTATAATCAAACACGTACCCTGCTAACACCGATGCTGTGGCAGCAAAAGGTGTCAGGATCAGATGCACGATGCCAATGGTCCTGGCATAACTGTAGGCACCAAAATAGTTAGCGACCAATGCCGGTAACGCCACAACTGTTGCACCATTGCCAATACCAAAAAGTATGGAGTAAACATAAACCATCCTGGCTGAATCCGTATAGTTCAAAATTGCTATACCAAGTAATTCTATAGCGAGTCCACCAGCCAATAAAAAACGTGGGTCGAATCGATCCCCCGTAGCCCCGGCAAATAATCGCCCACCGGTACTGAATAACCCCACTATGCCTACTGCAGAACCCGCCACGACAGGATTCAGCCCCTGATCGAGTAAGTGGATAACAGATTGACTAGCATTCAACGCCAGCCCAATTCCAGCCAGGCCAGCCGCCAGGACAATAGTCCACAGCGCCACTGTGCGATACGCCTCACCCGTAGTCCATTGAGCAGTGGATTGATATACCCCGGATGAAATTTTCACTTTTTCGGCGTCACCGGTTTCCTCCACAGCAATGCTCGGATCTATACCATCAGCAAAGGTGCCCACATCGGAAGGATGATCCCGCACAAACAACAACACAATCACAGAGCCGATACCCGCACAAGCGGCAGTTACCAGCCATGCAATACGCCAGTCACCAGTACTTTCTATCAGATATGCAATGGCGGGTGCCGCTATAAAAGCACCAAAACCACCCATTGAGAGAAACAGTCCCATGGAAATTGCCCGCCGCTTAGAAAACCAATCCGTTAACAATTGGGTGCCCGGAACCATTGACTGAAGAGATATCCCCAAACCAACAATCGCGATTCCCAAATAAAACTGATTTAGCGTATCGGTAAAATAAATCACAATGGAACCAAGCGCGCTTAATAAACCACCAATAGCCAGTGTGTTGCGTGCACCAACCCGGGCCAACACCATGGCAGCCACCAATGCACCCACGCCAAAGGTCAGCGCCAGTATAGCGTGACCAACGCTGGCTCCACCTCGTGTCCAGCCGAGGTCCAGTATCATCGTCGGCAGAACAACAGCAAATGAATAAAAAACTACGCCGACTGACAAAAAATAAACCGCACACAACGCTCCAAGCACCCGCCAACCGTAAAACATCAACTACTCCCGTATTTATTATTTATTATCTTTCGGCATGATTGACATTTCCATGGGCGCAAAATGCTCCATATCTATATCGATAAGGTAAGGACCTTTCCCCGCCATGGCAGTATCAAAGGCCGACTCAAATTCAGCCACATTTTGCACGCGCTCACCCGGCACGCCCATACTATTGGCCATTTCTACAAACGCCACTTTATGGAAATCAGTCTCATTAATACGTCCGAATCGCATATCCTGCAGCCAACGCAAAACACCATAGCCTGAATCATTAAAAATACAGATAATCAGGGGCACCTGATATTGTGCAGCAGTGGCCAACTCCGTTGCGTGAAACATAAAACCGCCATCGCCATGAATAATGACCGTTTTTTTACCGCTACCGACGGCGGCACCTAAACTCATCGGGAAACCCGGCCCGATAGCGCCCGATGTAGGGCTAATAGAAGTCCTTGGCTCGTAAATAGGGAACTGCTGATTGCCCCAATTATATGCGGAAACCGTCTGGTCGCGTGCAAACACGCTATCACGTGGTAACTTTGCACGAATAGCATCCATAACCCGTGGCCAGTCTTCTCCAAGGCGGCTTCGCATGGCTTTGCGAACACCATCCCGGGCTTCCCAGATTACTTCGTTAAATTGCCCGTCATTGGGAGTGACTTCCTGCAACCCGGAATTAATAGCCTGCAGTGCCGCTTTGGCATCCGCTTGCACCGCCACATGGACCTTGTGAGTACGGCCAATCATATTCCCGTCTATATCAATCTGAATCATCTCGCCAGGCGGTGTTTGAGCCTGAAATTGCCCATCTACACCAACAGCAAATTTTGTTCCAACAGCTATGGTGAGGTCCGCTGCCTGTATAGCATTGTATATACCCGCGCTATTATAATAATTGCCCACACAACGCTGATGATCTTCTGCAATAACGCCACGACCATCCACAGTCGTGACAATGGGACAATCCAGTTTCTCTGCCAGCGCCTGAAGCTCCTTGCTGGCCTCGGCAGCAATGACACCACCACCCGCCACTATAATACGGCGCGTGCTGCCCTTAATTTTATCCACCGCAGCATCAATTTGATTGTCAGCGGGTGACATTCCCGCAACCGGCGGATAACTGAAAGTTTGGGCGTCGGTGGCTGCGTATTGTAAATCAATGGGAATCTCCAAAGCACCCGGTGCAGGCCGACCGGTAAACATATCGTTTATAACTGAACTAAAGGCAGCACCCAATTGTGAAATATCGCGCGGACTCTCCACACGCCGACACACCGTGGAGAGCATAGCCACCTGATTTTCTGCTTCATGCACATAAGCGAGTCCCTTACCATAGAAGGCGGTTTCTGCCTGACCGGTAATGACCATTACTCGGGAAGATCCATACTGAGCCTCATACAATCCGGTTACCGTATTGGAAGTCCCGGGTCCGGTGGATGCAATCATGACCCCCAATTTACCCGTTACTCGCGCGTAACCATCTGCAGCGTGTGTACCTGCCTGTTCGTGCCGCACATCGATAATCGACGTTTTACCTAAGCGATTAATCGCATCGATAATTGGCATATTGTGGATACTAACAATTCCAAACACGTGTTCCACACCAAGCTGTGCCAGTCCGTCGGCTATGAGGTCTGCACCGGTATAACTCATGTTCCTAGCCTACTGGCAGGAAGCACCGTATTATAGTATTTTGCCGAATCGTCGTACCACATTGTCCATCTCCGAGAAATTCTAGATCGCCTGACTATCCGACCCACGCACCACTATGTCAACCCAAGGTGCATCGAAATAACTCTGAATGGCATAAACCAGGAGATTTGGTCCGCTATGACACAAAATTTTTTAACCGTTGATAAGGATTTTAGGCTAGCCATTGTGGGTGATTTGCACACCCACTGGGATCATATCGATCTAGCGCAATTCGCCCGCGCAAACTACGACTTGCTTTATTTCACCGGTGATCTGGGAGGCGGCACACCCGACAGCACGCTTCGAATAGCCCAGTCCATTGCCCAGTTAAACCAACCCGCTCTGGTTATGCCGGGAAATAATGACACGGGGGATATTCACCAGCTAGCAGCTGAACTCACCCATCAGAACGGTATGAATCGCCTTTTATCCATCACCAAAGGAACTGAGAATACTCAAAATCCCATCTCCCTTTGCGGATACAGTCAGCATCGAATTAATACGCCGCACACCGATATCGGTCTAATAGCTGCCAGACCACACAGTATGGGAGGAGTGTCACTGTCATTTCCAGAATACATGGAAGCAACCTATGGCATTAGCACGCTCGAACAGTCCACTCAGCGTCTGATTGATTTAGTGGATAATACGGATACTGAGAATTTAATTTTTCTGGCACACAATGGTCCCCAGGGACTTGGCCAGGAGCCACAGGATATGTGGGGCTGCGACTTCAAAGAGAACGGCGGCGACTGGGGCGACCCGGATCTCACCGACGCCATTTTCTACGCCAGGGAAAAGGGTAAAAAAATATTAGCCGTCATTGGCGGGCACATGCATCTACGCACCAAACAAGGTCATGAGCGGCCCTGGAAGACAACCATTGGAGATACGCTGTATATCAATGCGGCCAAAGTACCCAGAATCTTTCAAAGTAAAGAGGACGTTCATCGCCACCATATCTTAATGACCATCAACGAACAGGGAATTCAGATAGAGGAAAAACTGATCCCAGAATACGGTTGAGCGATTACACAAACCCAATGTAAATACCAACATCAACTGGCTATTCAATGCGTTGCAGAATATTTCGACAGCGCTTCAAAGAAACGCCATACCATTCGGCAATAGATTCAATCAAAGACAACTCCTGCTCAGCTACATGATTATCTGCTACGGCAACGGCAGCGGCCAGGGTAAAAGCTATTTCACGATCCTGACGATTCGCACATAATTTTGCTCCGATTGTCTGCAAACGAAACTCTACTCCTTGCTCGGCGGCAGAAATCTCGTATCCAGCCAGCATACTATCCAGGATCCCTGCTTCCAGTATGCCGTCTGTAAGCAACAACAGTGCACCTATAATGGCCTCCCGTTCGGACTCCATCGAGCTACCATCAGCCAGCATAGTCAAACACATGGTTTCAGCAAAGGGGGACACTCTGTCAATTGATGCCTGCAACCTCTCACTGACGTGCTGTTCACCCACTCCAGGCGATTGCTGCAACCGACCGCCTTCAATCAATGCATCGCGCAAGCGCCTTATGGTTTGGGTGTCGATATCTAGACTCATAAAAATTCAACCGCATTAGGTATTAAGCTTCTGACACAATCATTATCCGGACGGTGCCCAAGCCAGATTTTTTTACTGCCGTGACAAGCCCTGTAAAGAAGGTTTATATTTCCTCAGACATTTTAACGCCAATTCGAATATAACCGGGTAAGCACCTCAGTCATCAGCACTCGAAAATCAGCAACTCAATGTTGGCACAAGATATTACCCCAAAAGGAGATTCCTTTGAGCGAAAATAACGACGATATTGTGTTATACGAAGTGAACAACCATGTCGCAACTATCACTCTCAACCGACCGCACAGGCGCAACGCACTGTCCATTGAATCCTTCGCCACACTAAACAAGTTATTCAAAGAGATTGACGCAGATGAAAACGTGCGTGTTGCCATCCTCACTGGCAGCGACTGTGGCACTTTCTGTTCCGGCATGGACATGAAAGAGGCCGCAGAAATGCGAGCAAAAGGTGGCGGTGATGTGATGAGTAAAATCGGGGACACCTCCTTCGCTAGTCTGCGCAATATCAAGACACCACTTATTGCCGCCATTAATGGACATGCGCCTGCTGGAGGCATGATGCTGTCACTCAACTGTGACCTGCGCGTAGCTGTCGAAACCGCCACACTGGCCATTACAGAAGTACACCGCGGTCGTGGCTCTCCCTGGGCCATGCCCTTATTCTGGGCAATGCCCCAATCACTGATCGAAGAACTAACCCTGGTTGGCGACCCCATGCCAATTAAGCGATTTTATGATGTTGGCTATATAAACTATCTTGAACCCACGGTTGAAAAGATGATGCAAAGAGCCCATGCACTTGCCGATCGCATTGCCAGTGCCGCACCGCTATCAGTGGAAGCCGCAAAACTCAGTGCCATGGCGGCTATGGACCTGGTTACCCGCGAAGCACTGAAAGAGGCCAGCCGTTTACATGAAAAAGCCTATCAAAGTGAGGATGCCATTGAAGGCCCCAAGGCCTTTGCAGAAAAGCGGCCTCCTGTTTGGAAGGGTCGGTAAGTTTCATGCATCGCATGCACACCTGGCATTCTGCCAAATTAATGTGTCGGGCTCAGCATCGATCTGTCCACACTAAAAATACTGAATATCCACAATAGGAGTTGTTATGAGAATCGGTTGTCAAATAGCTTTCAATGAAACAACAAGCCCACAATATATTGCCGAGGCAGGCGCCCTGCTGGAAGAGCTGGGCTTTGATTCTATCTGGGTCCCTGAACACGTATTATTTTTTCCAGAATATACATCTAAGTACCCTTATTCTCCAGATGGCAAAATCAGCGGAAATCCCAAGGGTATGTTGGACCCTTTGCTCGCCTTAACTTTCATCGCGGCATCTACCCGTAATATCAAGCTTTGTACGGGGATATGCCTTGTACCTCAAAGAAACCCCGTTTATACCGCCAAACAAGTATCTGATCTGGACTTCCTATCCGGTGGCCGGTTCGAATTCGGCATTGGCATTGGCTGGCAAAAAGAAGAATTTGAAGCCCTCGGTGTACCATGGGCAGACCGGGCGGGACGAACCCGTGAATGCATAGAAGTCATGAAAACCCTCTGGTGCGATGAAATATCCTCTCACGAGGGGCAATACTTTCACCTGAAACCGGCCTACCAATATCCCAAACCCGTACAGAAACCCCACCCACCGCTAATTTTTGGGGGTGAAAGCAAGGCCGCTCTAAAGCGCGTAGCAACTTTGGGACAGGGCTGGTATGGCTTTAACATGACACCCGAAGGACTTGAAAAGAACCTTGAAAGTCTGACTGATTTGCTATCAAAAGAAGGCCGCAAATTGGAAGATATACACATCTATTTATCTCCGGCCCGGGAAGCATCCAACTCCGACGACCTTAAAACATTTTCTCAAATGGGCGTCGACCAAGTCATTTTGCCCGTATTTGCCCGAGATAAGGACAAATTGCGCGAACGGGCATTGAGAACCCTGCAACTGGCAAACAGCTGATAAAACGAGGCTCGTGGTTTGACAAAAAAATCAAAACGTCCTGTCACGGTCATCACTGGGTATTTGGGTGCGGGTAAAACCACATTAATAAATCGCCTTTTATCTGAGTCGACAAAAAACATTGGCGTATTGGTTAATGATTTTGGTGCCTTGAACATTGATGCAGACCTGATTCGCAACAATAACGGCACAACCATGGAACTGACCAACGGCTGCATGTGTTGCCAACTGACCGATGATCTGGCCGATTGCCTGGGAGACTTGTCACGCGCAAATATTGAGGAAGTAATCATCGAAGCCAGTGGTGTAGCCTTGCCTGGCGCCATTGTAGAGAACTTACAATCCTGGCCGGATTTTGCGCTTTCCGGCGTGTTTAACCTCGTAGACCCTACAAGCATCGACCAATTATCAGAAAACCGCTTTGCCCGAAAGCTGATCCTTAAACAAATTGCCCAGGCGGATATTCTGCTATTCAGCAAGACAGACCTTTTGCCGGCGTCAGAACGAAAAACCCTAACCCGGGAATTTATCAAAAAATACAAAAAGCCGGCGTATGACCTAAACCAGGGCGATCTAAAACAAGGCAAAACAGCATGGATTCTCGACCACACTCTTGACCGGGCGATCCATGAAGCACCCCTGCCCGACCGATCGAGCAACGCGCAAACTAAGATAAAAAACCATTCGGGGCATGAGCCGCACCCAGACTTTAGTGCCCCTGCCTTTAGCGCAATGACCGTGCAGACCCAAGCTGCTATCAACCGGGACCAGTTGGATCGCTTTCTTGCTCAGTATCCCGCCATCGTGAGAGGCAAAGGCTGGTTCACAGATACAGATGGCCAATGCTGGCTATTACAATCCGTTGGGAACAGGCGCAGCTATGAAAAACAGTCCACGCAGAGCGCATCCAAACTGGTCTTTATTTTTCCATCCGCGCAAAAACCGGTTTTCGATATATTTAAAAACATGGACACTCTCAGTCTCTATAGGCTTTAATTGAGCCAAATCTGATCATTTGAAGGAGTACGTGGTATGACATTCCCCTTACAGATTGCCGAGCGAGACGAGCTTCTCGCCCGGGCAGAATCGATCCGCCCAATCATTGAAGCAGATGCAGAACAAAACGAAGCTGACCGCACCCTGGCAAAAACTTCGGTAGATGCTCTCTACGATACCGGCCTGCTAAACATATGTGTTCCACGGTGCCTGGGTGGCCAGGAAGCGGATCCAGTAACCCAGGTCGAAGTCTATGAAGCCATAACAGCCATGGATGCGTCTGCTGGCTGGTGCCTGGTTATCGGCGCCACCTCGATAGGTGCTCTGGGCAATTCCATCAGTGATACCGCACTGGATGAGGTATTCAAAAATGGTCGTATCCCCAAAGCTTCCGGTTCCGTTTTTCCATCCGGCCTGGCTGAGAAGGTCGATGGCGGTTATCAAGTCAATGGACGCTGGGCTTTTGGTAGTGCAATTCATCATGCTGACTATGTATCCACCGGTGCACTAATCAGCGAAAATGGAAAACCTATTCGAGATGCTAAAGGAAATCCCCAGCTATGCCATATTTGTGTACCTATTAAGGATGTAGTTATCGAGGACAACTGGCATTCAAACGGATTGCGGGGCTCAGGTAGTTCTCACTATCGAATCAATAATGTCTTCGTGCCAGATGAATACATACTTAAACGCATGCAAACCCAACGAGGCGGGAAGTTATTCGATATTCCGACCTACGGTTACGTCGCAGGCTGTCATGCCGGTTTTGCGTTGGGCGTGGCCAAACGCAGCCTAAGCGAAATCGTCGCTATGGCCTCTGACACAAGGCGCAAATTGAGCGGCGTGCATCTTTCCGATCGCGGCGCATTCCACAAAGAACTCGGCATCATTTCCAGTAAACTCTCCGGTGCCCGACTATTTGCCCTGGATATTCTTAACCAGCTCTGGACCGCCACAAATAACGACGAGCGCATGTCACTGGTGCAATGGGGCGAATGCCGCGCAGCTATGACTTATGTTACCGAAGTCGCTGCTGAAGTCGCAGCATTTTCCTACCGCTATGGAGCGGGAAGCGCACTATACCAACCACATCCGCTGCAGCGTTATTTGCGTGATATCTATACAGGTATTCAGCATGGTGTTGTCAGTGACGAAAATTATGAAGCCCTGGGCAAGGCTTTAATTGGTAAAGGCAAGTGGGAACCAATCATTGGCGGGCGCCCCAATAAGGATGCCTAAGCCCTCCGTCTAAAACACTATTAAACTGTCAGTTGAATGATTGTTCCACATTGATTTCCTCAATGACCAGGCATCAGTCATTGACAGTGAATTTAGTTGCTCGTTGCTTCTAGCCGGCCTCAGCAGCCAATAGAGCAGCCATTTGCTGCTCGCGAATGGTCGTGGCAGCGGCTACGACATTCTCTATTTCAGCATCATCATACCCCAGCTCCGCCATCACCTCTGCGGTATGCGCACCCAATTCAGGACAGGGGCCCTTCACGCTACCCGGTGTCTTATCCATTCGCACCAAATTACCAACCACCTTTGTATCCCCTATGGTCGGCATAGACATTGGCACAATATACTCGTTAGCAATATTCTGCACGTCACTTACTACGTCTTCGTGACCTCGCACGCGTTCCATTATAAGACCCGGCTGAGAGTACATAAACTCAACCCATTGCGCCGTCGTTTTTCGGGCAAAACCCGCTTGCAAAACTTTTCGAACCTCATCCGGTTCAGCACCCTCACCCGAAGAACCCAAACGTTTTCCAGGCGTGTTCCAATCGCTATCGCCGATCAATTCAAACATTTCAGCAAAGATACACAATGCATCCCAGCTCTCTTCATCCATCGCGTGGGCAAAGGTAAAACATCCGCCATCTTTTGTGTCATACACACCGTAAGGACCTTTAAGATTCTCCAGATAGGAACCACTAGGCTTCACAGGTACGCCGGTAATCATATAATGCTGAAGCTCCCACATTTGTAGCCAGAGTTGTGCACCCAATGCAGAGGTGGAAACTTTTTGCCCGGTGCCGTGCTGCGCCCGGGCGAATAACCCTGTCATCACGCCCAGCGCAAGCTGCATGGCCCCGGCCATATCCGCAATAGCGGCACTGGGTGGCATGGGCGTCTGTCCCGGTAAGCCAGAAATGCTGGTTAACCCGCCACGCGCCTG
>JAHRWB010000127.1 GCA_019090385.1 Pseudomonadales bacterium
GCCCGACTCTTTCCTGTTGTACTCATCTCATAACCCCATTAAATTATTAAATCATTTCAACACTTTATAGTGCTTTCTCCATAAAAGTCTGACCTTTATCTGTACCAAATGCGGTACAACTAAAAACGAGCAGAGCTCTCAAAAAACGAACTGATATAACTAACGAATTACTGTAACTTGACCCTCCTGGACGTTTACATTTGGCGGCGCAGTAAAGCACAGATTTAAAGTTATGTACACGCAAAAAGGGGCGAGTTTGACGGGAGGCAATGACAAAGCCTACGGGCAAAGCCCAAGACCATCAATGCGAAAAAAAGGGCAGCACCACTAGCCAGTGGCCTGCCCTTTTTAAACAGTTCTACGCTTCACTGTTTAGCTTGTGTTTGTGCTAAAGACTATATCGAAACTCCAGTCCATATCTGCGTCCCTTGCTGATAGGCGCAAAGACCTGATTCGCGATAGAAAACAGGGTTTTATAAACAACTTTGTCACCCAGGTTTTTACCATACAAGGTCACCTTCCAATTTCCTTCCCGGGGTTCGTAGGTCATACCAGCGTTGATGATATCTACAGATGGAAAAAACTGTGCATTGTCATCCCTGGCCGCGGACTTCGAGCGATAACTATGCTCTGCTCTAAGCGTTAGTACCCCGGAATCTCCCAGATCCATATCGTAAACCAGGCCCAAATGCGTCGTCCACTTTGACAGACGTACGA
The DNA here is from genome assembly GCA_019090385.1 of Pseudomonadales bacterium. Classification (GTDB taxonomy): domain Bacteria; phylum Pseudomonadota; class Gammaproteobacteria; order Pseudomonadales; family Azotimanducaceae; genus DC-out156. The sequence continues at coordinate 718 of JAHRWB010000127.1, forward strand.
TATCCAGCGTTTCGTCTATTTCATCTCCAACTATATCAGTAACACCATCGGTTTTACTCTTATTGATGTTAGCCTCGGCATTGGTAATATCTCCATCGAGATAACCAACCGAAGCATTGATAACCAGATTATCTCCCACCAGACCCGTCACATCGAATTCAAAACCTTTTATCTCCGCATCCCCAACATTCAAGAGATCCTGGAAAGGAGACGGCAGGCCATTAATCAGGACCTCACCACCCGCAGATCGGGCCAGATCTTCAATGTCCTGAAAAAATACCGCTGCATTTAATCTGACAGCACCCTCGGCCAAAGAGGATTTAATGCCCAACTCATAAGATGTGTGCTTCTCCACATCCGTTGCATTCAAATTAATACTGTTAGGGTTGGTTTGCCGCACATTGAAAAACCCGGAACGATAAGCTCGGGCAATATGGCCATATACATGCCCGTCTTCAAGCACTTGCCACTTGAAACCCAATTTCGGAGAAAAATTATTCCAGTCGTCATCAGAAGGCACGCCTTGCCCTGCAAAATCGCAGGTTTGAGCATTAATATCACAAAGGCCATCGGCCAAACTGGACGGTGCTCGGGGTACAATCATGACATCCTTGTCTTCGGTCAAATAATTAAATCCACCGGTCAACGAAAAAGTATCAGTAACTGCAAACTCATTGTTAAAGTAGAACGACCATGAATCGTTATCCTGGGTACCTCCTCCGAATACATTGGACGGGTGATCAATTCCGGGCAGTCCACCCCGCCATAAGCCCGTTCCATAGGTCGCTTCCTGGGTAAAATACACCAGCCCGGCTGTGAATTCCCATCGGTCTCCCACCACCTGGTTATAGCGCAGCTCATTGCTAAATTGATCCTGATCAATGACGTAAATACCAATAATATTCAAGCGCGCCCCGGGAGTAGTAGGATTCACGCCATCAACATCTGTCAGGGTCTCTGACTCTACCTTTCGATAACCCATGATATTGGTGATGCGCCCATTTTCACCGACATCTATCCCGGCTTCAAAAGTTATTTGCTGCCAGTCCAGATCGGTAACACCCATATAGTCCTGTTCAACATTAAAATCACTATTCTGTGGCGTTACAGGGTTGTCAAAACTATAAGTACTTCTTGAGGCATCAAAAACATTATTAACCGGCGTCTGCTCGCCATCGGTATGTCCATCCTCAAAAATCAAGGTGAGATCTATGCTTTCACTGGGCGTATAAAGCAGGGAACCACGGAAAAATTCACTCTCCGAGTCCCCCACATGCTCGTCCAGAAAATCATTTTTATACCAGCCGCTATCATCTTTATACTGAACGGAAATGCGCCCAGCCAGCACATCAGGAACCAATGCACCTTCAACGGCCGCAGCCAATATATACATATTATCTTCAACCGTGGCTTTGACATCAAAACCAAAGTCTCCGCCTGGACGTTTGGAGCGCATCAATACCGCCCCTCCGGTCACATTACGTCCAAACAACAACGCTTGGGGGCCTTTATATATTTCAACACTCTCTAGATCAAAAGTATCAGTCACTACGCCAAAAGGAACCCCGGCATAAACACCGTCGATAAATGAGCCTACATTGGGATCGATAGTGGGTGTTGAATTGTCCACACCCAGACCGCGAATAGAAAAAGCTGCAAAACTCACCTGGGTTCCGATACTTTCTAATTGCACGTTGGGCGTAGCAAAGGATAAATCTTCTATATTGATAACTTGTTGTGCTTCGAGGGATTCACTACCAAAAGCCACAACCTGTGCAGGAATATCCTGAACGACTTCTGCTGTACCTTTTTTAGTACCGTAAACCAGGATTTCTTCCATGATTGCATCTGTTGCACCAGCAGCGAACGCGCCTGGTGCTTGTGCACATAACAGCAGGGAGAATATGGCTGTCACTAAATTTTCTAGTCTATACCGATATATCTTCATCAAAATTACCTCTTATATTTTTATACTTTTTTATAATTTTTGGTATTTTGTAAGATGCGCGGAATGATTCTAAATACTAATTCTGCACGCAACTTTTGACGAACTGAGTACATGGATAAAACTGTGTTTTTCTTGTTCCTCCTTTATTTTCGAGCAGATGCATCGCAATAAAGCACAATCAGCTCGATAAGTATAGCCGTTAGCAATTAAGTCAAATTTATTGTTATCGAACCCAAATAAGAAACTTGAAATCCGCTATTTTTTTGTCTTCAGCACGATATTATTGTGTTCACCCAAGCCAGGCGCCCTGTGCCGATAGGGAAGACGCTGCCCATTTAACTTCAGAGGTATTGCAACCTGAACACCTGCCCCATCCTCTGCAACCTGTAATATACCCGACTGTTTGGCCTGGGGATGATTAAATGCTTCGAGCGGCGTTTGAACCGGTGCATTGGGCACATTCACCGCATTCAACTTCTCCATCCAATAAGCTCGAGACTGAGTAGCTATGACAGAACCTATTTTACTGCTCATGAGTACTTCATTTTGAAAGCGGTCCCTGGAAGTTACAAATTTATCGTCCGTTGCCCACTCTGGATGACCTAGAACTCTACACAGCTTGCCAAAATGATAATCAGTGCCCGCTGTAATAAGCAGAGTGCCGTCTGATGTTTCATAGCCACGATTCGGAGCGAGTCCGCCGGGCCCGCGGGTGCCATATCTACCCGGCACAGCGTTCGTTCGAGCGACATTTGCCATCGAACCTGACATCCAGGCCATGGCCGTTTCATATAACGCTACATCAATAACCCCGCCTTCGCCGCTGTCTTTTTTGCGTAACAAACTACTGAGAATACCTATAACAGACCACATGCCAGTACCCAGATCCACGACAGGTACACCCACTCTGCAAGGTTCGCCATCCTCAGGGCCAGTCACATGACAAAGACCGGTAAAAGCCTGCATCAGGGGGTCATAACCCGGCAAACGAGACATATCTCCTTCACTTCCAAAGGCACCTATATTGCAGTAAACCAAGCCTGGAGCCTGCTTAAGCAGATCCTCCGCTCCGAGCTGTAAGCTCTCCACAACACCAGGCCTTAAGTTCTGCAGGAATACATCAGCTCGCTCTACAATCAATGCGCGTAACTGATCTACTTGATCTGCTTCGGTCAAATCGATGGTGATGGATTGCTTGTCGCGGTTAAATGTTTCAAAAGTTATGGATATACCGTCATCCGTTGGCGGCCCCCAGCTGCGCGCAGCATCACCGCCGTTGGGGTTTTCTACTTTAATAACCTGCGCCCCCATTTGCGCAAGTATCATGGCTCCATAGGGGGCGGCCACACTGGTGCCCAATTCAATGACTGTAATCCCATCCAATACGCCCGGCATATAGCCCTCTCCCTATTAGCAAATCAATCAAAAAGTCTCAGCAAACAACATCATCTTTAGACACCCTTAAATGTAGGCTGACGTTTTTCGAGCCGTGCTGTTACGCCTTCTTTTGAGTCTTCGCTCAAGCCACAATTAGTCACCAATTTATCAACATCTTTATGATAAATACCGTCTCTAAAACACATCTCCCTGACCAAAACGGCTTTCATTGCTTTTAACGACAAGGGCGCATTCGCAGCCAGGCGATCGATTATTTTCTGGGCTTCAACATCTAGTTGATCCGGCGCTGCAACCCTGGAAATCAGTCCCATGTCATACATTCTTTGTGCCGGAAAAGGGTCTCCAAGAAACAGGAATTCCCGAGTTTTAACCGGCCCGGCAACTTCAAGCAACTTTTTTGCCAAAAACCAGGTGGGTGCTAATCCGATTTGTGCCAACGACATGCCAAATCTGGAGGCGGTACTGGCAATAACCAAATCGCAATGCAGGGCCAGTTCGTTCCCCCCGGCAATGGCGTCACCCTGCACAATACCCACCACCGGCAAGGGATAGTTTTCAACTGCATACAGCATATTTTCAATGGGGGAAGTACCAATCAAATTCTGCTTTCTCGCTTTGAGATCCATACCTGAACAAAAAACCGGCCCTTCAGCACGAATAACAGTAAGCCGCTCGGCTTTTGGCGGTTCCACGCTAAATGCAGCAAGTAACTCATCCAGCATTTCGTAGTCCAGCGCATTGCGCTTTTCTGCTCTCGTCAGGGTAACGGTACGTACCGATCCATTTTCTTCTATTCGTATTTTCGCCATCTAAAATTTCTCCTCGTAACTTGTAATGCTTGCCAATATGGGTACCGACTACACAAAAAAAATGGCCAACCGGTATCCGGCTGACCATTTTATACTAAACAATCAGTGCTTAATCCATCATTGGCATATCAGCGACAGGCAAATTAAACACACCCGCTACATTATCACGTAGGATAGCATTGCGCTCCGCCATGCTTAAATCCGCAGCATGTTGTGCAAGAAGTTCCTGAGAGTGTGGCCAGGTAGAGTCTGTATGGGGATAATCATTAGCCCAGATAAGTTGCTTGGTATCCATTAGATCTCTGGTTTTAAACGCGACCCAATCATCCTGGAAGGTCATATAAACATTACTCTTAATGTATTCACTTGGTAACTTGGACAAGCCTTTGAGTATGCCACCTTCAACATTAAAATTGGCAGCATGATCCATGCGATACATATAATGAGGCATCCAGCCAGCGTCGCCTTCGGCACACACCATTTTTAGTTTGGGATGTCGTTCAAATACACCACCGAGCGTCAATAATCCTACAACGTCCTGAACCGCGCGAATAATTCTCATAAAACCATTAAGAGGATGGCCGCGCTGAGCGGTAAATGCTGAAGCGAGGTCACCTTCTTTAGCCGTTAGAATATGGAAGCAAATTGGCAAATCCAGATCGGTTGCACATTCCCATAAGGCATCGTAATCCGGATGATCGTAATCTTCGTAGGCAGGATTACCCGGCATCATCATTCCGACCATGCCCATTTCCTTAGCTTTTTTGAAATCTGCGATAGCACCATCCACAGACAACACTGCGGTTTGTGCCAAACCAAATAAACGATTGGGAGCACCACCACAAAACTCCTGCAACCAGCGATTATATGCGGTCATACAAGCATCTTTATATAGCGCATCAGGATGCGTACACAAAATCATTCCAACCGATGCATAAATTATTTCTGCGGCAATGCCATCCTGGTCCATATCGATACAGCGTGCGTTGGGTTCCCAGCCGCCTTTACGAATTCCCTCGAATTTAGTAGTGGCTGCAAACTTGGCCCTTTCATTTGGCTTCATGCCTGCCCCAGCCAAAAAGCCCATAGGTACAGTCGTCTTGAGATCTTTTATAACGTAAATATCCTGACCACTGTCTTTAGTCTCCACGTGAGGAGCAATATCACGATATTTAGGTTCAATATAGTCAACATAGCAGTTTGGTGGTTCAACGATGTGTGAGTCTGCAGATATAGCGCCTTTAAAAAACATATTTCTGTCTCCTGTTAACGATTAACAATATAAATTTAGGTCAATGATTAAAAATTATCTACTGAGAATCCAGCGATGATCTAAGCTTCAAAGCTAATTATTGGGCTGTCCAACCCCCATCTACCACCAGCTCCGTTCCCGTCACAAACGACGCGTCGTCTGATATCAGAAATAACGAGCCCTTGGCTATTTCTTCGGGCTTGCCGAGTCGTCCCATAGGCGTTTTAGCCAGAATATCATTCAGGTACTCTTCGGACAGTGTTAATGCAAGCGGTGTTTCAATAATGCCTGGATGCACTGAATTAATACGAATATTCTGCGTTGCATATTCCAACGCTGCGGCCTTGGACATCAAGCGCACCGCCCCCTTGCTGGCATGGTAGGCTATCATTCCTACACTGCCTATAATCCCGTAAACAGAGGAAATATTGACAATTGAACCTCCGCCGGCATTTCGCAACTCAGGAATTACCGTGCGCATACCTAACCAGACGCCAGTCTGGTTTACCGCGCAAACTTTATCCCAACCGTCCCGGGTTTCTGACTCGGTATCTTTACTTCGACCAATCCCGGCATTGTTGATCAAGCCGTTGAGACTGCCATAATGAGAAACAGTGCTATCCACTGCAGTGCGCCAGCTATCCTCACTGGCAACATCCAGCAGGACAAAATCAGCCTGAAGCCCACTATCATTGATGCTCGCCGCCAGCGCTCGGCCCTTTTCCTCCTGGACATCCGCCAGCATCACACGAGCACCTTCAGCGGCGAATACGCGCGCATGAGCGGCTCCGATACCGCTTGCACCACCCGTAATCAGTACAACTTTTCCGTCTAGCCGACCTGACATAGAGGCTCCCGCCAAGTAATAAAATAATAAATTAGTTCAACTATGCTAGATTAAACATCAACCATTAATCAAGACAATATGTGGCCTCTGCTCAAAACAAATTCCAAATCAACCTGATACTATCTCACTGTTGTTTAACGCCAGAGACCGTCGTATATAAGAAAAATTGATCCAGCTCTCACCGGAGTTCAGGCAGCAGCCAATTACGAACACCCCAAAATGATAAGGCAGTACAATGACAATGAATAAAAATATTAAGAACGAAACGCCGCGTCACTATCAGAGTTTTGTAATGGATAGTTCTCGCTGGCAAAATTTGACCATGCGATCTGACGATATCGTTATCTGTACGCCGCCTAAGTGTGGGACTACATGGACGCAAATGTTGTGCGCCCTACTGATTTTTCAGAAAGCTGAACTCGATAAACCCTTAAGTGATTATTCGCCCTGGCTGGACATGCTGATTACGCCTGTTGAAGATGTACTGAAACAATTGGATGCGCAAACTCACAGGCGTTTCATTAAAACCCATACCCCGCTGGACGGCTTGCCCTATGATGCAACTATCACTTACCTCTGCGTTATTCGTGACCCCAGAGATGCATTTATGTCAATGCAGGCACACATGCGCAATATCAATCCCGAAGTCTTGGTAAAACTCACATCTGATAATAATGCCAGTCCGGCAAATCCGCAGTCTGAAAGACCCAAACCTTCAGAAAAAGCAGCAGCTGATGAACCCACAATAGAGCACATCAAAGAACCTGCTGCTGATCCCGTTAACGAAAAAGCTGAACAATTCAAGCGCTGGATTACAGCCCAGGATACCCCACACAACCCAGACGACCCCACCGCTTCGTCGGTTCTCAATTACTTGCAGAACTTTTGGGAGTATCGCAATTTACCCAACATACATTTTTTCCACTACGACACCCTAAAAGCTGACCTGGCCGGTGAAATGAAGCGGCTTGCAAAAATACTGGGTATCGATGTAGCTGAAGCAGACTGGCCCGGTCTTGTGCAAGCAGCCACACTGCAAAGCATGAAAGATAATGCAGATAAAACTGCCCCGGATGCCGGTGCAAATATCTGGCGCGATAATGCAGGTTTTTTCAATAGTGGCCTGACCGGCCAGTGGCAGGATATTTTGAGTGATGAAGACCTGAAATATTATCAGCAGGTTATCGAGCAGAAGCTACCACCCGCCGCTGCCCACTGGCTCAAGCATGGCAACCCTATCGAATAAGCAGATAATGGCCCTGATCTGCAAAAATGCTCAGTGTCTAAACTGGCCCATATTGAAAGAGTAACCCAGCCAACGTATCTTAGTACGACCAAATGCTAACCAGGGGAATTGCATGTCCCACAATGCAGTAGATTTTATCGATTATCCCATCATTGATGCGGACCAACATTACTACGAACCAGATGATTGCTTTAGTCGGTATATAGAGCCCAAATTTAAAGATCGCACAATTACTGTTGTAAGAGGCGAAAGTAAGTTTGCACAAGTCCACTTTAAGGGCCAGCGCGTTGGCTTTTTTAGCGCACCACCCGGAGAACATGCCGGCGCCCCCGGTTCACTGAAAGAATTTTTCATGAATCCTGATGGTGGTGGTGGATTAACCAGCGGCAAGACTATTTCATGCTACGATTTTCCCGAGTCCATGGACCGTTCCGTACGCCTGGAGATGCTCAAACAGCAAAACGTTGAAGCTACATTTATGCTGCCCAGTCTGGCAGTTGGCGTAGAAATGGCATTACGCGATGATGGTCCTGCTACAGTACTAGCCAACCTTAGTGCATTTAATAAGTGGATTAATGATGACTGGGGCTGGGCCTACGAAAATACCATTTTCTGTCCGGCAATGTTATCACTGGTAGATATAGATCTGGCCGTGCTGGAGCTTGAAAGAGTATTGAAAGAAGGTGCTCGCATTATCCATCTCACACCCTCGCCAGTCATGGGTCGGTCACCCGCCGATCCTGTTTTTGATCCGTTCTGGGCACGCTGCGAGGAAAGCGGAGTACCTGTCGCGTTTCATCTCGGAAATGCCGGTTTTGAAGAATTATACTCCGTCGCATGGGGGGAAAAACCCCGTCCCCAGCACCATAGAATGTCAGCTTTACAGCGGGTCATCAGTTTTGCAGAAAGACCTATCATTGACACTATGGCAGCATTGGTTACGCATAACTTGTTCGGCCGCTTTCGCAAGCTAAATGTCATCTCCATTGAAAATGGTTCTTCCTGGGTTGCACCTTTACTGAAAAAAATGGATTCTAGCGTACGCATGACCGAGCCCAGAGACTTTACCTTCGGCCCTCTGCATGGCCGGCCCAGGGAAATTTTCAAGCAGCATGTCAGTGTTGTGCCATTTCCGGAGGATAAAGTAGCGGATTTAATCGATGCTATAGGAACCGACGCAGTAGTAGGTGGCTCCGAC
>JAHRWB010000128.1 GCA_019090385.1 Pseudomonadales bacterium
CCAATGTTAAGTGGTACCCTGGCACGCACCAGCTCTTCTTCAAAAATATACTGATCTATACGGTCAGCATTTCGGCCGCCGTATTCCTCCGGCCAACTCATGCCTATCCAGCCTTTAGCGCCAATCTTGAGAATCAGGTCTTTGGTGAGTGGCCCCATGCCCCTACCCTGCATTTCGCGCACTTCTTCACGAAACTCCCGGCTCACATTCTCTACGAGAAAATCTTTGATCTCTTTGCGAAACCGTTCATTTTCTTCGTTGTATCCAAAATCCATAAGCTGCTCTCTAACAAGGCAAGGCCGACCTGTTATGAATACCACAGAAACCACAAGGATTTAACCATTAAATAAATTTTCTACCCAGACACACAGAACCGGGCAAATGTTTGCGTCCCAGATACCTCTGCCCGTATAGTAAAACCTTGAAAACTACTATTTGAATTTAGGAGAGTCATCATGAGTCATATTCCCGCCCCTGATGAGAACAATACCTGGCGTCTGGAATCACCCGGTGCCGCTGGCTGGACTCGCTCGGCAAGACCCGATGCGAAAGACAAGTACTTTATAGTATCCACAGACGGCCATGCCCAGGAGCCAAGCGACTTCCTTTCGACCCGAATCGATAAAAAATACTATGAGCGACTCCCCGGCGTTACCCTGGGGGACAAAGGCGATAAATTTCAAAAAACCGACGGGTTTCGTCCCATGCGCCTGCGCAATATAAAATTTGGTGGCGAGGACAAACTGCGTAACCAGGCTGGCTACTCTCCCCAGGAACGCATCGACGACCTTGCAGCGGATGGCGTAGATGCCGAAATTTTATTTCCTAACAAGGGACTCACTGTCTGGGCAACCTCCGATCCGGTTTTCAGCCAGGCTATGTGCATCGCTTATAACGATTGGGCGTGGGAAACCTTCGCTGACTACAACGACGTGCTCTCACCTATGGCCTGCATAGCGACGGGCGATATGCAGGGTGCAATCAAGGAAATACAACGCTCTGCAGAGCGCGGTTTTAGAGGCCTGTCGCTCCCCTGCAAACCCATGTGGGGCGCACCCGACCATGAAGCCCCAAATTACAACTTGCCTGAATTTGACCCACTATGGGCTGTTGTACAGGAAACCGGATTGCCGATGACATTCCATGTATCAACCGGGCGCGACCCACGTACCTCGCGAGGTAATGGCGGCGCAATTATTAATTACGCCGTGCACTCCCTTGCCCCGACCATGGAGCCTATCGTAAATCTTTGCGCATCAGGTGTATTGCAACGCTTTCCAGAATTACAGTTTGGCAGTGTGGAAGCCGGTATCGGTTGGGTAGCCTGGGCCCTGTGTGCAATGGATGAAGCCTACAAAAAACATCATATGTTCGTACGTCCTAAGCTGGATTTGCTGCCCAGTGAGTATTTCAAACGCAATGGGTTTGCAACATTTCAGGAGGATAAGCCCGGGCTGGATTCAGCAAGGTCCAACGGTCTGGTAGACAACTTCATGTGGGCAAATGACTACCCCCATCATGAGGGCACCTGGCCACACTCTTCGGCAGCTATTGAGCGCACGATGGGCGATTTGGATGATTCGGAACGTGCCAGAATTCTTGGCCTGAATGCCGCTCGCGTATTCGGCTTCCCGATTCCAAAAAAATACCAGAACTTTGAGGATGCAAAAAAACAGGGGGCACTCAATGAGCAATAACCGCACTTTACGTGGCAAGTCCGTGGTAGCAGGTGTCGCTGAGACTACCTACTATAAGCGCGGCGAGTCACCTGATGCCGAGTTCAAACTGGCACTAAAGGCCATTCTCGGGGCCTGTGAGAACGCGGGTATCTCACCCAAGGAAATTGATGGGTTTTCTTCCTACAGCAATGATCGCAGCGATCCGTCCCGAATTGCGGCAGCACTGGGCATCCACGATCTGCGCTTTGCCAGCATGCAGTGGGGCGGTGGTGGCGGTGGCGCTTCCGGTGCACTAGCCAATGCGGCCTCTGCAATCTCTACCGGCATGGCAGAATGCGTGGTTGTTTTTCGAGCCCTTGCACAAGGTCAATTTGGCCGCTTCGGCCAGGGTCGACAAAGCAAATTTACTTCGGGGGAACCTGCGCATACGTCACCATTCGGACTGATGTCACCAGCACAGATGTTCGCTATGAAAGTCAATAGATTCATGCATGATCACGGTGTTAAGCAAGAGGCTTTACGGGCAATTTCCCTGGCAGCCTACCACCATGCCCAGAACAATCCACGCGCAGTTATGCATGGTCGACCACTCGATGCAGAAAAGTACGATAACTCACGCTGGATCGTTGAGCCTTTCCATTTATATGACTGCTGTCAGGAAAACGATGGTGCGGCAGCCATGATACTGGTGCCCGCAGAACGCGCCAAGGATTTCGATCATCCACCCTGTTACGTCTTGAGTGCATTATCCGGATCACATTATCGCGCCGGTGCGCCTGTCCACAATACACCGGACTATGGCACCTCTACGTTTAAAACCGTAGCGCCGCGACTATACGATATGGCACAGGTCAAACCGTCCGATGTTGATGTATTGCAAAGCTACGAGAACTTTACCGGCGGTGTATTAATGAGTGTTGTCGAGCACGGTCTCTGTGCACCCGATGAATGTAATGAATTTTTTACCCTGGAGAATCTGACCAGTTCCAGCGGTAAATTACCGCTGAATACCAGCGGCGGTAACCTGGCAGAATGTTATATGCATGGCTTAGGTCTAAACGTTGAAGGCGTCCGGCAAGTTTGGGGGGAATCCACCAATCAAATAAAGGATGTTAACGTCTCAATGGTAACTTCTGGCCCCATGGTAACACCCGTCAGTTCCTGCATTTTTGGCTCGGAGGCTACACTATGAGCGAATATTATCTAAACCCTGGATTGGCGATACCCAGAGCGCAAGCTGATGGTCTGGACAAAGCGTACTGGGATGGTCTTGCTGAAGACAAACTGATCATCCAACGCTGCCTTTCCTGCAAGGGTTGGCAATGGGGGCCAGAATGGCTTTGCCACCGCTGCCACAGCTTTGATTTGGGCTATGAAGAAATTGAATCAACAGGTGTTATATACAGCCACGAGCGCGTTTGGCATCCCATTCATCCGGCCCTGAAAGATCAGGGACCCTATGTCGTCGTATTGGTTGAATTCCCCCAGGCAGACTATGTCAGAGTGGTCGGTAATCTGCTGGGTGACCCCCTGCAGCCACTGGAAATCGGTGCCAAGGTAAAAGGTGTTTTTGAGCATCACACTGATACCGACCCGGTCTACACCCTATTGCAATGGCAACTCGCATAAGCGAAAAGGATGTACTGTGGATATTGATAATTTCTATAAGGACCACTGGCAAGAAATCGAAAATGACCGTCATCAACGCTACCAGACAATGTTTCAGTGGCGCCCGGAGCAGGAAGTATTACTGGCGCCCTTGGATTTATCCAATGGCATGACGGTTGTCGACTTTGGCTGTGGACCCGGTTTTCTGGCCATGGAGATGGCCAGAAAGGTGGCTGAAACAGGTAAAGTCTACGGCCTCGACCTTAATGCGAGATTTGTCAGCGAAGCTAACGATAAAGCGAAATCCGATGGTCTAAAGCAAATGGAATTCATTTGCCTCAAAAGCGAGTCTATACCACTGGAAACTGACTCAATTGACCGACTTTTTTGCAAAAATGTTCTGGAGTATGTGCCGGATGCGCTATCAACTCTGCAAGAACATCACCGAATACTCAAAACGGGTGGCAAGATTCAGATTCTGGACAGTGACTGGGGATTTGTCATTGTCGAACCCTGGGGTAAGAACACCACTGACGATTTCTTTAATGCAGCCGCTGCCGCATTTAAAGAACCCCATATTGGCAGGAAATTACCGGCATTGTTAAACAAGGCTGGATTTAAGAATATTGATATTAAGCTGGCACCCTTTATCGACAGAAAGGGACATAGCTTAAACGTGCTGACCAATATGGTTTCCTATATCGATACTTTCAAATCCAAAGATAAATCAGAAGTAAATACATTAATGGGTGATATTGATAAAGCCATCGCAAATGGAGATTATCTTTTTATATTGCCCCAGTTCGTAATCACGGCTGTAAAATAGCTAAACAAGACTATTTGGCCGCTGTGAATCCAGGTATTAATATCTGGATTCACAAATAACTCTATTCAGAGACAATTGGCTGCTCCCCCATCCACCTGGATAATTTCTCCGGTAATATAGGATGCATGCCTGGATGCCAAAAACAATGCGACAGAAGAAACTTCTTCGGGCTCGCCTGGACGCCGAAGTGGAATACTTGCGACCATAGCATCTTCAACAACTTTAGCATCTGCATTCCGCTGCTTGGCAACAGCAGCCACCATACCGTCCCAACGTGGAGTATGTACCGGTCCGGGATTTACCGCATTAACCAATATGTTCAATGGCGCGCCCTGCTCAGCTACGCCTTTGGTAATAGCCATTAAGCCCGCGTTAGCACCAGCCCCGGCAAGATAACCAGCGCTGGGCATACGACCACCATTACCTATAATATTAACGATACGTCCGCCGCCCTGTTTTTCCAGTTCAGGAAAAACACCACGCATCATTCGAATATAACCGAACATTTTCAGCTGCCAATCTTCCTGCCAGTCCGCATCAGGTTTATCCAGCAATCCACCTGCACGAATCGCTCCTGCGTTGTTAACCAGAATATCAATATGGCCGAAATGTTCCAGCGTACGTGTTATACACTCGTCAACACCGGCCTGGGTAGACAAATCCGCAGCCACCGGTAAGACAGTACAGCCGTGCTGCTCACGCAGCTCTTCCGCCAAGGACGCCAACACTTCGCCACTGCGCGCACAAATGGCCAGTTTTGCACCTTCCTGGGCAAAAATCTGGGCGACCGATTTACCGATGCCCAGGCTGGCACCGGTGATAATCGTGACTTTGTCCCTAATCCCCATATCCATACATTACCCCCGATTGTTTACCAGCCAAGTCTACGCACAAAACTCAAAGCAGCTTAAGATTTTTTACGCACTTTTCTGTTTAGTGTTTCTTCATATACTCGCATAATGGCAGTGGCATCATCACCACCAAAACCCATACCTTTTGCCATACGCATAAGATTATGCACTTGTGGACTCACCTGCAGAGGAATCGCCAGCTCATCAGCCAGCTCCAAAGCCAGATGCATATCTTTATAGGCAAGATCCAAAGCGAAAGTGGGAGACCAATCACCGTTTAGTGTTTTGTATGCGACACCACGATAGGACATGCTGTTACCAGAGCTCGTTCGAATCACCTGATTGAGTGCTTCGGGGTCAATACCTGCAGCTGCACCCAGCATAATCCCTTCCGCCGCCGCGGCCATGGTAGAAAAAGCAATCATATTGTTGACAATTTTAGCAATACAACCGCTACCTAAATCGCCCAAATGTGAAATATTTGCACCGAAGGATTCAAAAATCGGCATACACTTATCATATGTCGTTTTATCTCCCCCCACCATTATCGCTATGGTTCTTTTCTCTGCACCAATGGCACCGCCCGAAACTGGCGCATCAATTGTGGTTATGCCTTTTTTCTCCAATTCGGCAGCCACCTTTTTAATGACCATAGGCGAGTTGGTAGACAGGTCGATATAAATGGTGCCGGATTTAGCATTTTCAGCTATGCCACCTGGCCCAAGCGTTACCGCTTCCACATCCCTGGGCATTGGCAAGGAGGTCATAATAACATCTGAATTAGCAGCAAGTTCAGCCAATGAAGCACTGGCTTTACCTCCCACATCAACGCAGGCCTGCACCGCATCCGGGCTTAAATCAAAAATCGAAACTTCAAGGTTACTGTGCTGAATAATATTCCGACACATCGGGCCGCCCATATGGCCAAGACCCACAAATCCAATTTTCATATATATACTCCTATAACAATAAAACTACGTTTACTAACAAAACCGTTCATCTTTTCTACATCAAATAGCCAGACCAAATTTCTAGACCAAGTAACTTCGCCAAACACCGGAGGCAAAAACCGGCCCCACAAAATGTCCGGCACACAAACCTGTGGTTTACAAACCAGCGGGTTCGATACCTTCCAGCGCTTTGCATTTATCTGCCCAGTCGTACCCTTCAAGAATAAATTTGGTACGTCGTTCTATTAAATATCGCAAACTGGGATCGGTAAAGATATAGGGTTGATTATCCTGAATAGCCTCCAATACCAAATTACCCACAACATCGGGATTGAGGCCCCGCTCCGCTAACATATCCTTGCTCTTGTCTTTTGCATTGGGTTCAACCGGGCCACCATATGCTTCATCCCGATTACGGCCAGAATCACCTATGTTGGTTGCTACCAAGCCAGGGCACAAAACTGAAACACCCAGGTTATCGCCCCGATGCTCTGCCATCATAGTTTCCGTTATGCCCACTACAGCGAATTTAGTCGCATTGTAGGGACCAGCACCACGCAGCCCGAACATACCCGCCATAGATGCCGTATTAACTACATGCCCGCCTTCTCCATGGGACATAATCAGCGGCACAAATGCCTGCAAACCATACACCACACCCCACAGATTAACGTCCATTACCCATTGCCAATTTCGCATACTGGCATTTTCACTTTGGCCACCCACGCCTATGCCCGCGTTATTACAAATAACATGCACCTTACCAAATTTTTCGACTGTCGCTTTAGCCGCAGCCTGCACAGACTCCAGTTTGGTTACATCAGTTTTGATACCCGCAGAATCTCCACCGGCAGCATTTATTTCCGCCACCGCCTTATCCATCGGTGCCTGTTCGATATCACCGATCATTACCTTCATTCCGGCGGCACTGAATGCCCGTGCCATGCCCAAGCCCATACCGCTGGCGCCACCGGTTATAAACGCTACTTTACCTTTAACATCTTCCATCTCATGACTCCCAAATTATTATTCTTGCTAAAATCTACCTGGCTTAACTTGCCTACCCAAACAAATAACCTATCTCGACGTATGGCCACCATCAATAGGTAAAAATATTCCCGTCACAAAATTAGCTTCGTCCGAGGCCAGATACAAAGCGCCATAACCCACGTCCCAGCCCGAGCCCATTTTCTTGCGCAACGGTACTATGCTGTCGCGTGACGATCGAACCTCTTCACGGGAGATCCCGCGCGCCTTAACATTTCCCTCAATGGCCATGGGCGTATCCATCAAACCTGGCATAATAGCGTTGCAGCGAACACCATATTTGGCATTGCTCATTGCAATGGATGTACTCAGTTTATTAACACCAGCCTTGGCAATCTCATAAGCCGTAATACCCCCGGAAGACACTGCAGCGGCCGAGGATATATTGATGATTGAGCCCGACCCCTGTTGCCGCATAACCGGAATTACATGCTTGCAGGTCAGCCACATCGCTTTTAGATTAACCAGCATGATATTGTCGTAAGAATCTTCCGTAAGCTTGTGCGGTGGTGCATCTCCAAAGCCAATGCCAACATTATTATGTAATATGTCTATCCGACCCAGCTTATCAAGTGCTGTTTTAACCAGCGCTATATTGGCTGATTCCTCAACGATGTTGCATTCATAGGCAAAAGCGGAACCACCTTCCTTTTTTATAAGATCAACCGTATCCTGAGCAGATTCCAGACGTTTATCCACACACATGACTTCTGCCCCTTCCCGGGCAAACAATATGGCTGTAGCACGACCATTGCCAATGGTCTCTCCCGGTGTTTGGCCTGCCCCAACTACAATGGCTTTTTTATTTTCTAAACGCATATATTCCCCCTGAATATTTTCTGCTGATTTCTATAAATAAACTAAAACCCTTTCACGCCATCATCAAGCTGAACACCAAAACTATTCAGTGCCATGGATACCATGTTGTACTGGCCTACGGCGAAAACAACATCCATCATCTGATGCTTGCTGTATTTTTCTGCCAAAGCATTCCAGGTCGCATCTGAAATAAATGCATCCGCATGTAGCTCATCAGTCGCTCGTAATAAAGTGGCATCAAATGCACTCCATCCCGGCGCGTCAGGACCTTCTTTAATACGTTCAACCTCTTCATCTGTGAGTCCCGCTGCCTTTCCGATAACAGCGTGTTGACCCCACTCATATTCAGCCTGACACAACCAGCCGATGCGCAGTATTAATATTTCCCTTTCGCGCGGCTCAAGCGTTGAGGTTTTACCCAGTACATGGTTGCCCCATACACCAAATTTTTTGTAGGCCTCCCAATGATTAGCTAAAGTGCCTATAACGTTGTATACCGCCCCTGAGCCAAATTCATGGTCATTATTTTTGTATCGAGACAACAGTTTGGCTTCTTCTTCCGTCCATTCAGACTCCGCCAATGGTTCAATACGTGGTTTTGTAGTTTTCATAATATACCCCTCATAATTCTAGTTTTTGTTCCGCTTATTGCTTTAGCTCTCTACTCTAAAAAGTATCACTGATTCTCGCTAAACAGCAGCCCTGATTGCTCAAACTCACTAATCTCCGCTCTACTCAGACCCAGCCAGCTTTGAAGCACCTCGAGATTATCCCCACCCAATGCTGGAACGGTAAGCCCTGGTTTGGCCTCGCTATGCATAAGCCTTAGCGGCGTAGTCGGTATAAGAAACGGCCCCGCTCCGTCATCTATTTCCACCACTCCTTCGCGAATGTCCACCTGGGCACCATGCATAGATTCCCAGACCTCCTGATACCGAGAACAAGGACAGCCCCCTTCACGAATAATGGCCTCGCATTCCACTGAACTACGCTCCAACGTCCATTTTTCCAGTTCGGCCATTAGCAAAGCCCAATTGTTTTTTCGCTCGGAAGTATTCAACGGATATTGTTCCAGCCATTCAGGGTGGCCCACTGCATGGACCAGATCAGAAAAATTCTTCGGTGATATAGGGTTTACAATCAGATACCCATCTTTTGTGCGTACCGGCCCATAATTTGGTCGCTCTCGCTCCACCTTGAACTGCTGCTCCTGAATCTCATATGCGAGAATATTTTGCATGACTTCCATCATCGAAATATCTATTTCTTCACCAAGCCCGGTTTTCTCCCGTTTTAACAGGGCCGCAGTCACCGCCCCCATGGCGAGAGAAGCTGCCAGATAATCGGCTGTAGCATTGGCTCCATTTAAGGGCTTATCCAGCCCGTCCTGATAGGACAAGACTGACAGATCATAGCCGCTGGCGGCATGAATAATAGGTGCATACGCGGCCCACCCCGAAGATGGCCCATGCTGACCATAACCTGACACACTGGCATAAATAATATCCGGCTTGTGCTTCACGATATCGTCATAACCCAGGCCAAAACCTCGCATCACACCGGGTCGGAAATTTTGCATAACAACATCGGCCCTGGTAACCAGCTTCAGAATCAGCGCGACGGCCCCAGGGTTTTTCAGATCCACCGAAATACTTTTTTTACCACAATTTATTTGCCCGAAATAAGGGCTTTTTCTATCCCTGCGTGGTGGTGCACCACGCAGCAAATCACCCGTAGGAGGCTCGACTTTAACAACTTCTGCACCCAAATCTGCCATCAAACGTGTGCCAAACGGTCCGGCTACTACGCCGCAAAAATCCAATACCCGCACACCGCTCAATGCACCTGCAGTCTTTTCCATGCCCCCTCCCCTTATTCCAGTGCCGCTTTTCCAGCAGTCCTTGTTTTATGGCAACCCGCTTTTATAGCAGCCCCTCCTTCAGAACAATCTGGACAGGCACTGCTATAAAAAACACATCAATCTCTTTTATATGTACCAACTAAACGGTTCATTCCGAGCAGATCTGGCTCAATACGTGTCAATAATTCCATAATAGACAAACCTGCTTCCAGAGTAGTCACTGTACCCAAGGCAAGTACCCAAAAATAATATTGATGTATACCATGGCCGTTCGGTGGCATAGGACCGCCATATCCAGGCTGGCCAAAATCGCTGGCACCGCTGGTAAATAGTGTTGTGCCCTCTGCCAGGCTATCTACGTCGGATGGAATGTTATACAGCCCCCAATGGCCAAAGCCGTAGGTTCCCAGGACAGATACCAAAGGCGCATCCGGGTCGTGGCAAATAACAGCAAAGGATTTTGTCCCATCCGGCGCACCAGTCCAGGTCAGTGGCGGAGAAATATTTTCTCCCTCACCAGTATATTTAGCTGGAATGCTTCCACCCTGCTCAAAAGCTGAACTGGTAAGCATCATGTTTGACAAGGCAAAGCCCATAAAACCTCCTAAAAATGTACGCTGGAATTGCATGCCGGTGGCGGGTACCCAGCCTACAATGTCCTAACTAGCCTATGTCGTATGCCGGTGAATTGGAACCTGAAAATCATCAAGCCCCAGCACTCCCATTAATTCCGACTTATAGAAATATTTCCATGTGGATTTGATTGATATCAAGTTCTGTTTCAATTGCCCGGCGCAAGTTAGACAAAGTGCCGTGTGCGTGTTTATAGTTAATCCTCAGTTACCAGTCGGGAAGCATAGATGAATAGTTCAGCTAAGAAGCAAGCCCCTCAGCACGACGCAATTATTATCGGAGCTGGTGTTTGCGGGATTTATCAACTCTATAAATTGCTGGAGCTCGGACTTAATGTCAAGGTTCTTGAAGCGGGTGGCGGCCCCGGAGGAACCTGGTACTGGAACCGCTACCCAGGCGCTCGTTTCGACTCCGAAAGTTATACCTACGGCTATTCGTTTTCTAAAGAGTTGCTTCAGGAGTGGAACTGGAGCGAGCACTTTTCCGGTCAACCCGAAACGCTGCGCTACCTCAACCACGTGGTCGACAAATTTGATTTACGCGAACATATGCAGTTTGACTGTCACGTTAAATCTACTGCATTTGATGAATCGAACCAGTTCTGGACGGTTACCCTGGATGATGATCGCACCTTCACCACACGGTTTTTAATGACAGCAATAGGTATGCTCTCAGCACCCACTATGCCAACGCTGGAAGGCACTGACGCATTTGAAGGTCAATCATTCCACACTTACAACTGGCCCCATGAACCTGTGGATATCAAAAATAAAAAAGTCGCTGTAATAGGTACGGGTGCGACAGGTGTTCAGGTCATTTCAGAAATTGCGGATAAAGTTGGTGAATTAACCGTATTCCAGCGGCGCCCCAACTGGTGTGCCCCGCTGCATAACAGCAAGATCGACGATAAAACCATGGCGGACATCAAGGCCAACTACGATGAAATTTTTGAGCGATGCCGGAATACGCCCGGTGGTTTTATACATGGACCCGACCGGCGCAAATACTCAGAGGTTTCAAAACAGGACCGCCTGGCACTCTGGGAGGAATTATATGCAGCTTCCGGTTTCGGTGTCTGGATCGGAAACTTCCGTGACGTCCTGGTCAAGGAAGACGTCAATGCAGAGTACTCCAAATTCATTGCAGATAAAATTCGTCAGCGGGTAAATGATCCAGAGCTGGCCGAGGAACTCATTCCCAAAGACCATGGTTTTGGTACCCGCAGGGTACCGCTGGAAACACGGTATTATGAAGCCTACAACCGTGACAATGTATCTCTGGTCAACATTAACGATACGCCTATTGAAAGAGTTACAAAAAAAGGTATCAAGACGTCTGAACGTGAACACGAGTTTGACATCATCATATACGCAACCGGCTTTGATGCGATCACCGGTGCTTTTGACCGCATAGATATCACTGGTACCCATGGTCAAAAGCTTGCTGACAAATGGATAGATGGACCCATTACCTACCTCGGACTACAGAGTGCTGGGTTCCCGAATTTAATTACGCTTGCCGGGCCCCAGGGAGGTTCAGTCTCTACCAACTTCCCTCGTGGTATTGAAGAAGCCGTTGATTGGGCCACCGACCTCATCACTTATATGAATAAACATGGCTACAAGCGCATTGAACCCTCTGAAGAAGCAGAGCTGGAATGGGGAGAAGATGTGAAACATACCTATAGCCTTTCCCTTATTCCCACGGCAAAATCCTGGTTCACCGGGTATAACTCAAATGTCCCCGATCACGACAAACTTCGCTATTTGATATACAACGGCGGCGCGCCTAAATACCGCGAGCGTCTTACGCAAGTTGCTGAGCATGAATATGAGGGTTTTAAATTTGAATAAGTTACCAGCCCTTATAACAAGTGCTTTTAATCACTGACAAAAAGAAGCTAAACAGAACAGCTATACAGAACCTTCAACAATGCTATGCTCCACTCACCAATCACGGGCAAGTGGGCTGGCATATGGTTGAAGAATCTCGTACAAAGCGAAGACAAATGTCGCAGGACTTGCTGCAAGTTGTGGGTGGGCCTGAGCACCTTTCTGCAACCTCACATACCAAACCAGCACTTGCTATCCTGAACGAAACTCAACGCCTCGCTACACCAGGTATCGGGTTTCCATTGGCATTGGATTTTATATGCGTTTTGATGAGACACTTATGCAATCCATCACCCCAAATTAATGACTAACTAAATTACTGGAGAAACACATGCTTGATTATCTCATTAAAGGCGGCACTCTAGTTGACGGCACCGGAGCAAAACGGCGACCAGGCAACATTGGTATCAAGGATGGCCGTATTACTGCCATTGGTAATGTTGATGAACCCGCTAAAGAAACCATCGATGCAAAAGGTAAAATCGTCTCACCAGGTTTCGTAGATGTACATACGCATTATGACGCCCAGGTATTTTGGGACCCCAATATCAGCCCTTCTTCCTATCACGGCGTCACTTCCTGTTTTGCAGGAAACTGTGGGTTTTCAGTCGCGCCATTATCTCCGGAAACTGGCGACTACCTGATGCGCATGTTAGCCAAAGTGGAAGGCATGCCCCTGGAAGCACTGGCAAGCGGAGTTCCCTGGGATTGGGATTCATTTGGTAGCTATCTGGATAAGCTCGATGGTAAAACAGCCATCAATATTGGTTTCCTGGTAGGACACTCTGCCATTCGCCGCATGGTCATGGGCGAAGATACAGACAAACCAGCCAGTGCTGAACAATTAGCGCAGATGAAAGATTTACTTAAAAAATCCATGGCTGAAGGCGGCATGGGGTTTTCATCTTCCCAGGCAGCAACACACAATGATGGCGATGGCATGCCCGTGCCCTCTCGAGCTGCCACCCCGGAAGAGCTCATCGAACTGGCAGGCTGCCTGCGGGAATACCCTGGAACCTTGCTGGAGTTCATTCCACCCATAGGCACCTCTGGTGAAGAACGCGCCAAACTGATGACTGACATGTCCCTTGCTGCACAGAGATCATTGAACTGGAATGTGCTGATAGTGAGCAAAGGTGGTCAGAAAATGATCGATGCACAGCTCATGGCCAGTGATTATGCAGAAGAAAGAGGTGCGGTAATCAAAGCGCTCACTTTTGCACAACCGGTTTCATTGCGAGTCAACCTGTTAAGTGGTTTTGCCATGGATTCTTTCCCGGGTTGGTCTAAAGTCCTGGCCCTGCCACTGGAAGAGCGCAAGAAAGCCTTCTCAGACCCCGAAATAAGAAAAACCCTCGTCGCAGGCGCTTCCCATGAAAAAATCCCTGCCCCACTGCGTGCAACGGGCAATTTTGAACGCATGTTAGTTGAACAGACTTTCAGCGAAAGTAATAAACTGTACGAAGGCCGGATGATCAGTGACCTGACCAAAGAACTCGGTAAAAGTGCCAGCGATATCTTTTTTGATATTGCAGTTGCGGATGATCTTAGAACAACCTTCCTGCCATCCCTGGGTGGCCATGATGATGAAAGCTGGGCATTGCGCGGCAAAGTATTTAAAGATCCACGTACATTGGTGGGCGCATCAGATGCAGGTGCCCATCTGGATATGATTGATACTTTTGCTTTCAGCACCACTTTGCTTTCTGAAGGCGTGAGACAACATAAACTGCTCACCCTTGAGGAAGGCATTTATGAAATCACAGAAAAACCCGCACGTTTTCTAGGTTTGAAACAGCGTGGCAGACTGGAAGAAGGATGGTTTGCCGATATCGTTGTGTTTGATGAAAACACCGTAGGTAAGGGGCCAATCCACACGCGAAACGATCTGCCACAAGGTGCCGGACGTTTGTACTGTGAAGCCCTCGGCATACAGAACGTTTTTGTTAACGGACAGGAAATTGTCAATAATAATGAACTGACAGGGACAAAAGCGGGCATTGTTATGCGTTCTGGACGAGACACCGAAACCGTACTCATTCCTGCGGCTAAGTAAATCGAGGTAGCAAGGATAAATCATGAACAGGCTAGAAGGAAAAGTAGCAATAATCACCGGTGGTGCGCGTGGCTTGGGTGCTGCAGCTGCAAACAGACTTGCTGAAGAAGGTGCACGTATTGTACTGACAGACTTGCGCGAGGAACTTGGCAGCAAAACAGCCACTGCCATTAACGATGCTGGTGGTAAGGCAATTTTCCTTGTTCATGATTCATCCAACGAAGCACAGTGGATAAGTGTTGTTGAGCAAGCACAGTCCGCCTTTGGCGGTATAGATATTTTGCTCAACAATGCTGGCATTGGTAGTGGTGGCCGCATAGATAAAACAACTTTGGCAGATTGGCAGCATTTAATGTCTATCAATGTCGACGGTGTATTTCTTGGCATGAAGCATTGCATTCCCGTCATGCGGGAACGTGCGCCACAGTGGGAAGGCGGTTGCTCCATTATCAATATATCCTCCATTATGGGTTTTATCGGTGACGTTGGCTCCACAGCATATTGCGCCTCGAAAGGAGCTGTGCGACTGGCAACCAAAGCAGCTGCACTGGAATGTGCAAAACTGGGTTTTAAAATTCGAGTTAATTCCATTCACCCCGGTTTTATGGAAACCGAAGGTTTACAAAGTGCCATGCGTGCCATTGCCAGAAACAGCGGTGACGAAGCCAAGGAAGCTGCTCGTCAGGACATGATAAAATCCACACCAATTGGGCGACTCGGAAAACCGAGCGACATAGCCAACGGTGTATTATACCTGGCATCAGATGAATCATCTTTTGTCACGGGAACAGAGCTAGTCATCGACGGTGGTTTTCTAGCGCAGTAAACGTTGGGTGCTAACATCCAGGGTATAGCGAGATGGAAGCGTATAAGCCATAAGCATGGCGTTGAGCCAATATTTAATACGTCACATCCTCTGCCAGTGGCATTCGCCACTCAGAACTCTCAGTATATCCCAGGCATCAACCGATAACGCACGCTTCGTGTATAGTCTCGATAGCCTGGCAACTCTTCCTGTAAAGTCTGGTCTTCAAGTACGGTTCTAATCACCGCGATGATTGATGCCACCGCAGCAGGAATCAATGTCCATACCGAGCCCAGTGCAATAACAATACCGAACAGTGCAAGAATATTTCCGGCATAACCCGGATGCCGCACAAACCGGTACGGGCCACTGTCACACACCACATGCCCTCGATCCGTCTGAATGCGCACCACGCTGGAGAAAAAGCGGTTCTCTGCCAATGCCCATGCAGCGAAAGCGTATCCGCGCGAGATCAACATGAAGCCAATCACGATGAGCCATAGCGGAAATTCGGAGGACCAGTTATAGCGGTGGTCCAGCCCTGCTACAATGACCATAGGAAACCCGACACTCACCGCCATCAGTGGAGCAAGCACTTTGTCCCAGGCTTTTGCGTTTTGAATATTTTCAATATTTTGTCTTTCGGATGTTAATCCGGGATGACGTTGTTCCGCCCACACGCGACCACCAATAC
>JAHRWB010000129.1 GCA_019090385.1 Pseudomonadales bacterium
CCACGGCGTTATCATCGGCCACGGCGTTATCATCGGCCACGGCGTTTGATCCAGAAGCTGCAGATGTTTCGTCTGGATCAGGTACAGATGCAGCTACTGCTTCATCGGCTGATGCGACTGCTGATCCTTGGAGCAACTCATCCGATTTAACTTTGGGCTCACTCTCTAAATTCTGGGTGGACTCGATATTTTCCAGCACCTCAACAGCATCCGTTGCTACCGAGTCGTCCCTTGCATCGATGGCCTGAGCATCAAGTTCTGCAGGCACCGGCTCATTAGATTGATCTGCGCTTTTCTCATCAAGCTTAGCTCCAGGCAGATTATCCGGGTTATCTCCAGGCAATCCCGCGTCACCTACCCCTCGCAATGCGCTTTCATCGCTCGACTTTTGATCTTCAAGGCCATCTTGTCTTTCAGCACCGTCTGCATCAACCACCACAGCTATATCTAATGCGGCCTCGACCTTAGTGCTTTCCTGAGGTTGAGTTTCTGTTTTAACGTTGTTGCCAGCATCTTGCAGATCACTTTGCTGCGCTAGCAAATTACCGCTGTTTTCTGAATCAGCGACCTGAATGTCAGATTCCGCAACGTCACCATTGTGAGATTGCACATTGAGCAAGGTAACAATATGGGCTGTGGTTTGTTGTAGGGTCGCAGGCAGCTCGTGAGAATCTTCAGACTGCCGCTTGCGTATAAATAGCCAAACTGCACCCACTAACAGCAAATTTACCAAGCCACCTGCAAAGTAATGGATCCATGAAGCAAAACCCCCAGAGCCCGCTGTACTTTCCGCCCCCGCCACTACCACGGTTATATCCGCGCCGGTGATAAGTCCCTTTTCGGAACGTTCAATATTCTTCTCCAACTGCTCAGTAAACAGGGCTTCTGGCATTTTTGTCAGCACGGTTATCGGGTAAGGAAGTATCGGAGCACCGCTCATATCGACCAGTACTGTTTGTACACTCTCTAACGGCATAAAAAGAACAGCGGGCGGTAAAATTATATTTATTTCTTTTTTATTCAACATCTTACCGTTTATTTCTAGAAATAAACTAATTTTTCCACTGATATCAGGAAGGATTTTGGTCCAGGCACCTCCAGCATCTTTTCCGGCTATCAACAGATGGCTTGTGGCCTCACCAACAAAACGGCCTGATACCCGAATGCTGGCATAGTCGACGCCAGGATCAGCAATGTCCACTCGCATTTGAGCACCCGATGGCCAAAGCGGACTTAGGGAAATAGTAATCGGGCTTCGCAACCAAGTGCGCATCTCCAAAAACCTTTCAAAATGCTTACCCCGAGCACTCAGACTTAATTGATACACACCATTTTCCGATAAACCAGGTATCTCGACATAAGTTTTACCGGCATTTCTACCAGTCTCGAATGATTTAACCGGCAATGAAAACCGCCCTGAGGGACTTTGCAATACGGCCAAAAAGGACACTTCATTCTGCAGAGCATCGCGCTTTATATGGTTTATCGACTGCTTATTCGAAAAATCCACCAGAGAAAATTCTATTTTTGTGGCGTCTCCGGCTGAAATATTTGCAGACAGGTAATCTGTCTGGATCTGGAGAGCACTCTCAACAGTTACCCGCGCTTCCATAGGCGCCTCTCCTAGGATTTTCCACACGCCAGACTTAGGATTGCTGATGCGCAAAATATCGAAGATCTGATTACCCGGGGCTGCAACATGCCGAGAATCGGTCACAAGCCTCTGTCCATTGGGGTCTGTGACTATCAGCGGTTTTTCTACAGTATTAAATTTAACGACTGTAAGCTGAGAAACTGATTCATCGACTAAAAACTGCTGTGCGTTATTCAATGGTAAACGAACCGCCGGCACTGCCTGGTCGAGTACCTGCAAGATATAAAACAGCAAATCATCAACCTTCTCAACCTGGGCATGATAACCACCAGTAGCCATGGATATCTGGCGTAACAATGCAGTATCAGCCTGATCAGACAATGCCAGTGTATGTACCTTGATACCGGCTGATTTTAATTTAGGCAGTAACCGCCTTACTATGCTGGATTCCTGGGTCCGATTAATGGCCAAATCATCCGAAATGTCCACACGCCCATCGCTCAAAAGCAATACGTGCCTGTCGTCTCTTAAGAGACTTTCACGGAATCGCGTAGAATGGAGTTCTGCTAAAGCAATTTGCTCCAGCGCTGTGCCGATATGTGTACGCATAGCAGAAGAAGTCATCCTGCTATTTGTGCCTAATACCTGTTTTCTCCATTGCGCATCCACTTTGGCGTGCGGAACAAAAGGAATAACCTCATCGCCAAATAACCAAACACCCGCATAACTGTTTGCTGGAAGCAGTTCACCGACAAGCCGAATGGCTTCCAGACGCATATTTTCCGGGTCAGATGTGCGCATACTGCCGGTGTCGTCAATGAGTATTCTTAAATCGGCAGACTGCAGAGGCCCCGCATAATTAGTAGGTAGGAAATATATGCCCGACAGAAGAACGTACACCAGGAAACCCACCACCTTCAGAACAAAAGCAGTAGACAGTTGGTGTATTATAATCGCGATTGACGATTTATCGAAAAAAACACATGCTAGCATGCATTAAGTCTAGTACTCAGACAGTATTTTGCTTATTTTACCGTCAGTCGTCTGCTACGAACCCATTGCCAAACTTGGGCCAGAAGCAGCACTACCACTACAAAAGCACAACCCAATCCAAGTATTTCCATTGCAGGTCCTGGATTTCCATCCTTTTTTAACAAACCTTCAAACAATACAACAATAAAGGCAGGTGCATAAAAATCTTCTTCAACCTGAATACCCGCTGGCAGGAGCAGAATAACTGTCGACAGGCAACGTACCAGCGTACGTAACCACTCCCAGGATATAGCACGAGACATTACAAATATGCCAGCCAATGTGCCTAACCCAGCAACGGTAACGACCAGCCAGGCATATACGTAATTCATGTTTCAATCCAGTTGATAATGTGTTCTTCCATAGCATCCGGGTGTACATGATGCTCTGAGATAGTTTTGCCGCGTACAGAAATACCGGCTTTGTGTACGGTTTTGCCTGATCCAGATACCAAAGGATGCCACCATTCCAAGCTCCGACCTTCTGCGAGAACTCGATAGGCACATGTTTTTGGCAACCAGCTAAATTCAAGCGCCAAATCGGCATTGAGTTCCACACAGTCGGATACCAGTTCATGCCGATCCGGGTAGCGCGTACATCTGCAACTTTGTTGATTTAGGTATTTACACACCAAGCTTGTATAGACAATTTCTTGTGTATCTTCATCTTCCAGCTTAATCATGCAGCAGCGCGCGCACCCATCACACAAAGACTCCCATTCTTCAGCACTCATTTCGGACAAAGTTTTAGTTTCCCAAAATCGCGTATTCATTTACGCAACCGTTCATGAAGCGAATCTTTGCCCGCATTACTGCGCAATGGTGGCAGCTGCAGGTAATAACCCAACTCATCAATGGCATCTAGTACAACCTTACCCTCTACTCTGGCCAAGCGTCGCCCAGGCTCCAAATCTATCTCTATCACCAGCGAGAGTTCACCCATTTTATCTTTCAATGCCTCCGGTACCCGTTCCAGATCATCGGATATTGCCACGTATAAATAGGTATCTGCTATACGCTCCCCTTTGTACACTTTAACTGGCAGTTTCAAGCCCCGCCCCTTTCATGATACGCAAAAATTCATTGCCAACAATATCCATCCGCCAGCCTGAATGAACCTCAGCCAATCCACCTGTTTTCATAAATACGCGCACAGTAGCTTCTAGATCACGTTTTCTACCCAGCATTTCAGGTGCCATATTAAGCTCAAGCGCTTTTGCACTGGCATATTGTTTTAGCTTTTTAACCGTTTCATTTTCCAATGGCTTGAAGGGCATATCCTGGGGCTCCGGATGCTCCGAGGCTGGCAATGACAGACCTGCCTCAAAGGCAGTACGCAGATCCTGACCATGTTTTTTATAAGCAGGCATAGTGAGTATTTTAACAAACTGCTGCTCATCAAATTGAGGCAGCGAAGCCAAGCCAACAAGCTGCTCATCCTTTACTACTCTTCCTCTGGGTACATCGGATGTTCTGGCTTTAATTTCTCGCCATTGACACATAAACCTCAACTTCGACATATCTTCAGCCGACAAGCCACCAGAACGTTTAACGGTTCGATAATAAGTCTCAGGTGTCACAGCATTAGGACGTAAATAGCGCTGCATTTCCTCAGCAAACCACTCCATGCGACCTAACGACTTTAGTTTGTCTTGCAAATATTCGTGTAATGCAGGCAAATAATGCACATCATCTACCGCATACTCCAACTGCTGATTACTAAGAGGCCGCTGCAACCAGTTTGAGCGGGTTTCATGTTTATCCAAATCAACTTCAAATACGGCACTTACCAGTTTTGCATAGCTAATACTGAATACTTCAGTAAGCAACGCATAAGCGATCTGCGTATCAAATATATTTTCCGGAACAAGCTGAAAGTGTCTTAAAAACACTTCAAGATCTTCCCCGCAGGCATGCATAACTTTTACCTGTTCGTTTGACTGTAAGACCTGAACAAACGCAGACCAGTCACCCTTATCTGTGGCATCCAGCAATGCAATATCACCCTGACAATTGAACTGATATAAGGCAGGTATAGGATAAAACGTGCGTGTGCGAATAAATTCTGTATCCAGTGCGATCACGTCACAATCTACCAAAGACTCAAAATAGGCACTGGCATCTGCGTTACTGGAATAATAGGAATACGTCAAAGGGATAAGTCCACCTTAATTAAATCTGATATTTAATCAGCACAAAATAAAGTCAGTTAGTTTACCTGCAAAAAACCACGTCTATACAAGTTACTCACCAACAGATTTTCGCCCGCTAAAGGCATGAGCAATAGTTCCGCCATCAATGTATTCAAGCTCTCCACCGATGGGAACCCCATGGGCTATGCGTGTAATCAACACACCACTGTCCGCTAGAGCCTCAAAAATATAGTGCGCGGTGATCTCCCCCTCAACCGTGGGGTTAGTCGCCAAAATCACCTCCGTCACCGCCAGGCTGCGTACGCGTGTCACCAACAATGGTATTCCCAGCTGCTCCGGCCCAATACCGTCGATAGGGGACAAACGGCCATGCAGGACAAAATATTGGCCTCTAAACCCGGCTGTCTTTTCTATAGCAAGCACGTCCAGCGGCGATTCTACAATACACAACAGTTTTTTTTCTCGCCGCTCATCAGAGCACAAACCACACACATTTTGTTCAGAAAAAGTCCTACATTGTGAGCATTGGCCAACCTTTTCCATAGCATCATGCAAACTTGCAGCCAGGTTACGAGCCCCTTGGCGATTGTGCTTTAATAAACCAAAGGCCATACGCTGTGCAGTTTTCGAGCCTACGCCCGGCAATATCTGCAATGTCTCGATCAATTGGTCTATAAGCGGACTAATTTGCATTAAAAAGGTAACTTAAAGTCTTTTGGAATACCCAGACCCGCAGCCAGACCACCCATTTTATCTTTGTGCTCGGCTTCCAGACGGTGTACGGCATTATTGATGGCCGCGGCAATAAGGTCCTCTAGAACCTCCTTCTCTTCGCCAGCACCAAACAATGATGGATCGATCTCTACACGGCGGGCTTCATGTTTGCCATTTAATACAACCTTCACCATTCCACCGCCAGATTCACCGGTTATTTCAATATTCGCGAGTTCCGCCTGGGCATCCTGCATTTGTTGGCTCATTTGCTGAGCCTGCTTCATTAAATCTCCAAGACCCTTCACTATTTCCCTCCGGAATTTATAGGTTTAATCGAGGCAAGCTGTAATTCTGCATCAAAATCTTTGATCAACTGCCTCACGTTCGGGTCAGCTTGCATTACACGTACAGCTTGTTCTTGTCTGGCGTTGGTTACGCGTATTCGCTTGGCTGCGGGTGTTTCGCTACCCGGCAATCCAATTTCTATACGAATAGCTATGTCATCGCCCATAAGATCGGCTACAGCCTTCTGTAGCTTATTAATTTGTTTATCGTTGACCAACATTTCGTGTGCTTTGTCTATGCACAGATTCCAGGATTTAGCATCAGAAGACTCCATACTGGCATTTTCAGCCACCATACGTGTTACACCCTCCAATTTAAGCTTACCTACGACATCATGCCAATCAATGCCACTCGAAGGTTTAATCCTATGTATTTGTGCACTCGCCGTGTTCGGCAATGTTTTTTCGACTTTCTCTGTGACCAGAGCCGCAGCCAGTTTAACAGAATTATCTGCACCTTTTCCTGAGCTGTGAGCTACTGAAACACTGGTTTTTAAAGTGCTGGGACGCTCACTTGCCGACACCGGAGATCCTGAAGGTTTTGCTGCACCGCGCTCTGGCTGATTGCTCCGCTCTGGCAGTTTACTCCGCTCTGGCAGCCGCTGTCCGCCGGGTTCAGCAGGCTGGAAGGCCAACAAGCGCAATAAAATCATTTCGAAACCACAGCGTGGATCAGGCGCCAGATGCAAATCCCGGGAACCAATCAGAGCAATCTGATAATAAAGTTGCACCACTTCAGGGCTCAGAAGCTCAGCCATTTCCTTAATCAGCACGATATCTTCCGATGCAGTAGTGCCCACAGACTGGTAAACTGCCAACTTGTGAAATAGAGACAGCATGGTACTCAAAACATCCTGGAAATCTACAGCCCCTCTCCCAAGGTCTTCACAAAATGCCAGCGCCTGGGCTCCATCTTTATGAATCAGTGCTCGAATCAGTGGTGCCAGTTGTTCTACTGCCACTGTGCCCAACATTTCGGTCAAGCTAAGCAAAGTCAAATTAGCCTGGCTAAAAGAAACTGCCTGGTCGGTAATACTCAGCGCATCTCTCATACTTCCTCGCGCATTGCGCGCAATCAGCTTTAAGGCGTCTGGCTCAAAGGCAATATTTTCATTGCCCAAAACATCTTCGAGATATTCCGCGATTTGCTGTGGCAGCATATTCTTCAGTTGAAACTGCAAGCAACGAGACAGTACCGTCATCGGTATTTTTTTAGGGTCGGTTGTAGCCAGAATAAACTTCACATGATCCGGCGGCTCTTCAAGGGTTTTTAATAAAGCGTTGAAACTGGGCTTACTCAACATATGTACTTCATCAATTAGATACACTTTGTAACGGCCACGTGCAGGCCGGTATTGAACGTTTTCCAGTAAATCCCGCGTATCATCCACACCTGTTCTGGATGCTGCATCCACCTCAAGCAAATCCATAAACCGCCCTTCGGCAATTTCCTTGCAGTTGGTACATACGCAACAAGGTTGTGCCGACACCCCTTCTTCACAGTTGAGGCATTTGGCTAAAATTCTGGCAATGGTCGTTTTGCCCACTCCTCGTGTGCCAGTAAACAAATATGCGTGGTGTAGGCGATCATTGTCCAGTGCATGCCTTAGGGCCTTCACCGCATGTTCTTGCCCCACAATTCCATCGAATGTGCCTGGACGTAATTTTCGAGCAAAAACCTGATAAGCCATGTCTATTATTCTTGGTAAAATTGTATTGTACTGCAAAGATCGTATTGTAAAGTCGATGAGCAGAAGATAGAACTGAAAGGATGAGTTTATTGTCCCTTGATAACAAGTTTTTGGTATTTGGCCACCGTGGAGCTGCCGGTCTGGAGCCAGAAAATACGCTGAGATCGTTCCAACGCGCTGTGGATTTGGGCGTGGATGCTATCGAGCTTGATGTACACCTCAAAGACAAGCGATTGTTGGTTATCCATGATGACACTGTAAATCGCTGTACTGATGGACGCGGTTCTCTAGTGGGTATGGAGCTGGCGCAAATCCGCCAATTGGATGCAGGTTTGGGTGAAAAAATCCCTTTCCTCGAAGAAGTATTGGCAAGCTTGCCTGATAATGTAGCAATTAATATCGAGATTAAGTCCACAAAAGGGGTAACAGGAACAGCCCGGGCGGTTGCTGAGCTCATTCAAAAGCATCCTGCCCGGGACATACTGGTGTCTTCGTTCCAACATGAAGAACTAATCAACTTCAGAAACCACGATCAAACTACCAAGGTGGCCCCACTTTTTAGTAAAACTAAGCCAAACATGCAGGCAATCGCACTAAAATTGGGTGCATGGTCGGTGAACCTATCCAGAGAACTCACAACTGAAAAACTTGTCCATCAATTGCACGGCTCAGGCTACAAAGTCTACGTATGGACAGTAAACAACCCTAAGGAAGCCGAACGCTTTCAACGATGGGGAGTGGATGGGATTATGACTGACTTTCCAGACAGATTCACATAAACGCCAGCTCTTAAGAAGAGTACCTGCTCCAGCAAATTTTTGGCCTATTTACCTAATTGGCCTCCAGTTCGTCTATATCTTTTTTTAAGCGGTGACTGTCATCCGTTACAATTTTCTCAAGCACTTGTACTCTTTGCGTAAGAACATCTACTCTGCCTAGCAACTTATCGATTTCACCCGAGGTTTTTTGCCCTCTATTACCCAGATACTTGCTGACAATACGACCAACAATAGTCAAAGCAACAATGGCCAAAACAAAAGCAAAAACGTCCAAAACTCTCTCCCTCGATTAAATGTGTGACAGTCTACTCAGATGCAAGCTATTCTACAGCATGCTACTGAAACGTAAATTTATACGCTTTAACAAAAATAGATTGATACTGACTCTCTAAATACGGATTTGTCTGATCTCACCCATACCGCGAACTGATTGAGTAATTTTTGGAGAACCTAAATAGGACACTTCCCCTACACCAAAGACACGCACATCCAATTCACTTGCCCCACTAACGTGCAGCGATAAACTTTTCACATCAAGAGAACTAACAAATATGTTAGCACTTCCCTTTAGAGAAATTTCTGCAAGATCCACAACCACCAGTTTAATCTCCAGATCTTCCAAATTACTGTCAATATATGCACCCAATTTATCGTGGGTATCGATATGCAACACACCAACCCTAACCTCTACCGAAATGTCAGACAAATTATTCTCTGACCCACGCATACTGAGCGAACCAATTTCGCCCTGACTTATATGAATAGTTGCTATTCCACTAAAATATATCGCATTAAAAGAGCCGATATCTGTATCGTAGTTTTTTGTAGTAGCTAGCGCCGTCATAGTTGAAAATCCCAAAATAAAACAGTAGAAAGTCAG
>JAHRWB010000130.1 GCA_019090385.1 Pseudomonadales bacterium
GCTGGGAGCCAAGCACTTTCTCATGTCAACTTGTACGGGCTAGCGGCTGTTCCAATCCCAGCTGCATTACCATTATTTATCTCCGCTTTTGGGTTGCTCGGCTTTACGGGTTGGCGACGGAAGAAGTCGAGTGTGTGAAGTTTGTGCTTAATTGTGCCCGCGAGAGCTTAATGTTAGGCTAAGTTTTTCCTTACACCTTTCTTTACGGATGGTGTACCAGCTACCAAGGAATGGCGGCATTTTCTTCAAGGACTATCCAATTTTCACCAGTTTGGTGAGGGGCTTCTTGTATGAAAATTTTATCAAAAAGACGCGGTGTTCAGTCATTTTTCTTGATGGGGATTTTTAGTATTTGTTTTTCCGCGTCGGTTATGGCTTCTTCGGTTACGCTTAATGTTTTTAGTGGTACTGATTCAGGTTTTGGGTTTAGCACGGTGCATGCTGCAACTGGTGCATGCAACACTATTAATGCTCGAGATTATTGCATGAATGGTGCAAACGTTATTAGCCAAATTTCGGGAACTTTAGTGGCAGATTTGACGGGAAACAAACTAACGTTTAACGGGGGCGCGGGCACACTCAATGGTACCGGTGGATCGATCGAGATTACTGGTGGGTCTATTGATTTTACGGGTGCTACGGGTTCCTCTGGTAATCTGCTCGGGATGATTTCATACCTATTAGGTGGAGCAGCAGCAAGTTATGGATCCGGCGCTTTTTATTTTTATGACGAGTCCTTTACCGGTACCGGCGGTCCCAATTCTTTAACTAATGGCACATTGAGCCTGTGGGGAAATAATAGTAATGATGCTAATTCGTCTGGAACACTCGGCCTAGACCTTCGTGCCTCAGTCGTCCCACTCCCCGGCGCCCTATGGCTTTTCGGTTCCGGTTTGGCAGCCCTCGGTGCGCTGCGTCGAAAATCAAAAAACAGGCTTCTTTCCGCAGCATAAACGGACATTTTTCACTTGCTTCTGGGGCGCGCTGCCTGCGATAATTCCTTTGCAGATTAGTTTCTGCGGAGGCTTGGCATATCCGATAAACAAATTTTCGGATTCTCTATGGAGTCAGGTGATGCAAGGGATGTGTGTTTACACAATTGTGCTTTCTAATTCACCTTGATAACTCAGGTAAAGCGGATTGGAGTGGTTGTGAGGATTAAAAAGAAGGCAATAAAGCTGTATTTGGCTTTGGTGCTATGTGTTTTCAGCTTGAATAATCTCGCTGCTCCAGTGCTTAATTATGATAGTGGCCAGCTGATCGGTGCTAGCAATGTGCTGGTAGACGGTACTTTTTACAATGTTGAATTTATAGAAGGTAGTTGCATCTCGGTTTTCTCTGGCTGTAACGAATCGTCAGATTTTGCATTTAATACCTGGCCTACCGTGCAATCAGCATTGCACGCCTTGCTCGACCAGGTATTCATAGGACCTCTCGAAAACAATCCATCCCTTGTATTGGGTTGTGAATCAAATAGCGCTTGCTTCATGGCGACACCCTACGCATCTGTTTTGGGGGGCACCTTTGCGCTACTAGGTATGGCCATAACCACAAAATGGGATGATGTTGAAGGGGTTATCTGGGCTGTGTTGCCTGGTAGTTATGATGTGGATACCAATAGTCATAAGGTTTATGCAAAATGGACCCAGGTGGTGCCCATTCCAGCCGCGCTTTGGCTATTTGCATCCGCATTATTCGGCCTTTGCCTGACCGCGAGAAAAAGCGCGAGAAAAAGATAGTCATAACAAAAAAGCCACAAATCAAAACAAATAACCTAAGAGCTGACGTTATCATATTAGGCGCCTGGCATTGAGCCGGGGCAGGGAAGAGTAAAGGGCCATATAGAAAAGTAAGTGGTCCTATCCTCTCTCATTTTTAGCGGGTGTTCATCTGGATGGATAGCACGTGTAATGTGCAATATGCGGAAATAAGCGTAGGCAAGCTGCGCGCAAGATCCGCTAGAACAAGGAACGTCCGTGACTTTGCTACTGAGCTTTGCGATGGCGCTGTTTTTGACCATGGTGCTTATGCCCCTGGTGATGCGCTATGGGTCTCGTTTGGGGCTCATAGATGTGCCCACAGGTGGCAGAAAAATGCATACCATCGCAGTGCCGCGCGTGGGGGGGGTCGCCATCTTCGTGGGTGTTGCTCTGGCGTTGCTCTTCAGTTTTTCAACACCCGGTAATTTTTTAGTTTTTTTCGCAGCCGCCACCCTGGTTGCTGCGTTCGGGCTCGCTGATGATGTTTTTGATCTGCACTTTTCCTACAAGTTTTTAGGTCAGTTTATAGCCGCAGGATGGTTTGTGTACGCTTTTGGGGGTTTTGTTCTCTTGCCTTTTTTTGGGCTGGAACCTGCGCCGGTTTGGCTTGCTTCGTTATTTAGCGTTGTATTTATCGTTGGTATAACTAATGCGGTGAATTTGTCTGACGGGCTGGATGGCCTGGCTGCAGGTAACAGCCTGCTAAGCCTGGTGCTACTGGCTTATCTTGCCTTACAGGCCCAGGACGCTGCGACGGCCCTTATTGCAATCACCATAGCAGGTGGGCTGCTTGGTTTTTTGCGAACCAATACCCATCCGGCAGAAGTATTTATGGGGGATTCAGGCAGCCAGTTTTTGGGGTTTTCGATAGCCTGTATCACACTATTAATTCTACATAATGATACCAGTGCCTACAGCCCAGCCTTACCCCTTATGATTCTTGGCTTGCCCATTCTGGACACCTTCTCTGTTATGGCGGTGCGTTATTTTTTTAAGCGTCCAATGTTCAAGGCTGATAAAAGTCATATTCATCACCAATTACTGAGAATGGGCTTCAAACACTACGAAGTGGTGAGTGTGCTGTATGCATTACAGCTGGTGTTCGTGCTCATGGCCTACCGCTTGCGGTATGCAGAAGACGACATGCTAATTTTGGTATACCTCGGTTTTTGCACGCTTGTATTGGCATGCATACTCGCAGGGCGACTTTCAGGCTGGATGTTACATAGTAATAAAGCGGCTGAGGCAACAGAAAATCACCGCAATATTTGGCTGCGTAAACTTTCCTGGATTTATCCCCACACAGACTCCATTATTGCTGCACTGCTTGCTATGTTTCTTGTGAGTGGGGCGTTGATTGTCAGCTGGGATCAGATGAAAATAGATCTATTCAGCGTGGCAACTGTAGCCAGTATGCTTACATTGTGGATACTAATTAAAGACAAATACGACTGGGTGAGCCGTATTATTGTTGTTATTGGTTGTGTATTTGTACTCGCCGGTTTCTTGATGGATGAAGGCCTGACACGGAACGTCAGCACCTTATTGAATATGTATCTCCTGGCGCTTGCTTTTTCGCTGGTAGTGGCCATTCGTCTTACCCGCAAAGAACATTTTCGGTTGGATAACCAGGATTTTCTGGTGCTGGGTTTGATATTGGTTTTGCCGCAGCTGCCCCTGGAAGGTGTTAATGCATCACTGATGGCGCGGGGGACATTGAGTTTAGCCATATTGCTGTACGCGGTGGAATTTATATTGGGCAGAGCCTCTAAACCCAGAAGCTGGCTGAATATGGCCAGCTTGGTCAGTATATTGCTGGTGGGTTCATCCCTGCAGTCAGTGTAGTTGAAGAGGAAGTGTTGGAGTACATGGAGTATTTAGGAATGCAATTTAAGACAACAACCCCGGGTTCTACCGTTCGCTTGTTATGCGCAAATTTGTGCGTGATATTGTTATTGGGTGCTTGCTCCAGCGGTGAAGAGCGGCAGGCGCAATACCTTCAGCGTGCTCAGCAATATTTTGAAGAAGGCGATTATGACAAAGCCCGTGTTGATGTAAAAAACGCATTGCAAATCAATGGCAAGCATGCCGGTGCGCGCTATCTGCTGGCCCAGCTATTTGAGATTGACAAAAACTGGAGCGAAATGTTTGGCAACCTGCGTTTAGCTATCGAGCTGGATCCAGCGCTCGCGCCTGCCAGAATACGGCTAGGCCATCTCTATCTGCTCAACAGAAATTATGACAAGGCTATGATGGAAGCAGAACAAGTGTTGATGTTGGATGAAAACAGCGCCGATGCCTATGGGCTTAAATCCGTGGCACAGTATCGCCAGGGTTTAACGGAAGAGGCTGAATTATCGGCTCAAACGGCCTTGAAATTACAGCCGGGCCACCTTATTGCCACTTCGATGCTCACCGAACTCTATAAGGGGCAAAATCCTGAACTGGCACTTCAGATTATTGGCGACGGTATCGAACAACAATCTGAATCCGCAGCACTGTTGTTGTTAAAAATACGTATTCATGAACACCAGGGTGATCTGGACGCTGCTGCTGATGTGTATGCCAGCCTGATTAAAGACTACCCTGAAAATTTGTATTATTACTATCTGTTTGTTACCTTTTTAGAGAAGCATGAGCGCATAGATCAGGCTAGCAATATGCTGCACGATATTGTTCAAGCCAAGCCGGATGACGTAAATCTGAAACTCTGGCTGGCGCAATTTCTGGTTACGCATAAAGACATCAGCGCTGCAGAAAAGGCCCTGGCTGAATTTATTGCTAAAGATGGCAGCCTTACCCCGCTAAAGTTTGCTCTGGCCAAAGTATATCTGGTGCAGCAAAAACGCGATCAGGCGCGCAATTTGTACAGCAAACTGATAGAAGAAAACCCCGAGGATGAAAATGCACAACAGGCCAGAAATGCCCTGGTGCAGCTGGAGCTGCTGGAAGGCAATAGTGAATATGTTGAAACACTGCTAACAGAAATTTTTGAGCTAGAACCTGAAAACAGCGAAGCTCTGGTGGTACGTGCCTCACTGAACCTAAAAGCTGATGATACTGAAACCGCTATTTCTGATTTACGGCTGGCCTTGCGGAATAAACCCGACTATTTGCATGCGGTATTGCTACTGGCAGGCGCACATCAACTAGATGGCTCAGACGATTTGGCGATAGATAATTATCGTCGTGCCTTATCTATAACGCCGAGCAATGAATTGGCACTGGTGGAGTTGTCTAAATACAGCATCAAAGCCGGAGAGCTGGATGAAGCTATCCAATATGCCGCTGTGGCCCTGCGCGCCAACCCCCAGCATGCCGAAGCCACACGCCTGATTGTGGAAGTGTTCAGCAAGCAGGAAAAGTGGGATGAGGCCATTGCCAGAGCAGAAGGGCTGATCAAGCGAGACAATACCCAAGTGCTAGGCACTTACCTGTTAGGCAGAATTGCTTATGTCAGAGAGCAGTACGCGGAAACAATCAAACAGCTGAAGGCAACACTGGTATTGCAGCCCACAGTTATTGAGGCACTACAGGTACTGGCACGTGCCTATGTGCGATCAGGCGATATGCAAGGTGCATTACAATACGTGGAGCAGCATGCCAATACCTACCCTGAGCATATTCATGCCAAGCATTTGATGGGTCAGTTATATGTGCAGCAAGATCGGTATGATGATGCAGAAAACTGGTTTAAACAGGCCATAAGTACTCAGCCGGAAAAGCCTGAAAACTATGTTTTCCTGGGTGATATGTACGTAAAACAGGGTGTTGATAAAGACGCACTCAACGTGTTTGAGCAGGGGCTTAAAGTGGATGATCTGAATGCACAGCTTATACTGCGCTCTGCCATCAGCAATGAGCGCCTGCAAAATTACGAACAAGCGGCTACTCGCTACGAACAAGCCCTGAACATTCAGGGATTTGCCCTGGCACATAATAACCTGGCCATGTTGTACGTTGATCAACTGCTGAGTCCGGAAAATGCCAGAAAGGCAGAAGAGCTGATGCGCCAGTATGCGGATTCCAAGCAGCCTTCCTTTCTCGATACGCTGGGTTGGGTATATTACCGACTGGGTAACAGTAAGCTGGCGGTTAAATTTATCAAGAAAGCGATTGAACAGGCAAAAGATACCGGGGGTGTAAGTCAGACAATGCGTTATCATTTGGGTAAGGCTTATATGGCCGATAATCTTAACGGCCTGGCGCGGGAGGAATTTGAAGCTGCCCTGGCATCCGGTGAGCCTTTTAAAGAACGTGCAGAAACCCAACAACTACTGAACACCATATAGGTTTAATTCCATCATGCGATTTTTGAATATAGCGTTCAAGGCATTTACCACACCATTGCTGGGTACTCTGCTGAGTATGTTGTTTGCCATAAATCTATATGCTGGGGCTCCCGGCGCCTTGTACACGGTTAATGCCGGGGATGCGCTGCGCATCTACGTATGGAATGAGGAAAGCCTGGCCCGCGAGCTGTTGGTTGGCCCGGACGGACATGTGAGTTTTCCCATGGTGGGTGATGTTGATGTCAATGGCCTCACCACCCAAGCCATTGGTGAGCGCATTGCTAAAGGTCTGAGTGAATATTTGCGTGATGAGCCCCAGGTAACCGTTTCACTCATGGGTGTTAACGGTAACCGCATTTTTGTATTAGGTACTGTGCGGCGCCCCGGTCAGTTTATTGTAACCAGCCAAACGGATGTGATGCAGGCCTTGGCACTGGCCGGTGGCCTGGATGAGTTTTCATCTGGCAAAGGCATTAAAGTGCTGCGTCGCAATGTAGAGGGTGTGCAACAGGCTATAAAATTTGACTATAGCCGTGTGACCAATGGGCGGGACCTTGAAACCAATATATTATTAAAAGCAAACGATATTGTGGTGGTTCCTTGAACAAACTCCGGGTAGCGTATTGTCTGTGCCTGTTGGCAGGTACGCAGCTTCAAGCTGCAGAGCTTGCTCTTCAATATTATATTGATGCCCGCGCCGAATCAGATTCTAACGTACGCCTGAGTAATACGGATAAGACAAAAATTCAAGGAGCAGTAATATCCCCTCAGCTCAGCTTTACACGCAAAACGGCTACGCTGGAACTGGGGCTAGATGCCGGTGCGGATTTTTCTCACTTTAATAAATCACGCTTTAACAGCGACGATCAAAATGCGGCTGTGCGTATAAGCTATCAAACCGCCCACAGCGAAGTCGGCGCTCATGCAAGCTTTGATCGTACTTCCACTCGTAGCAGCGAGCTGGAAGATACCGGTCGTTTTCAAAATGCAGCTATTCGCCGGGAACAGGGCAATGCCGGCGTTAACTGGAGCTATACGATTAATCGTACTAACGGGCTGGAATTGTCGGGCCAATTGAGTGAGGTGGATTATGCCACAGATCAATTGCGGGATTATGAAACTAAAAACGCTTCATTGACCTATACACATATTCTGAATAAACGCATTAGCTTGCAGGCTGTGACTTATATTCAGGACTATACCACCAAGGATGGATTTGAAGTGTCTGCCAATACCTACGGTGGGCAATTGGGTGTGGTGGCTGCGCTGAGTCGGCGATTCAATTTGACGGTTTTGGTGGGTGGAGCGAAAACGGAGCAGGATATAGATACTATTTTTGGCACCTTTGCCCAGTCCAGTGAGAACTTTGTGGTAAACAGTAGCCTGAAATACGCAGTACGCCAGTATGAAGCAAGCCTGGGTTTTACGCGCTCCGTCACGCCCAGTGGTAACGGTTTTGTGCAACTTTCTACCATAGGGCGGGGTGATGTGATGTGCCGCCTGGGTAAATACACGCAGGTGTTCGCGAATTTCGTATTGGGTTCTAACGAGACTGTAGGCAACACTTTTGATAGCCAGCGAGACTTTCAGTCTGCTTCTGCAGGTTTGCGTTATCAATTTGCAAAAGCCTGGCGTTTGAGTGCGCGCTACAGATACCGAACCCAGGAGCCCTTTAATACCAATGATAAAGCTAAATCAAACGCGGTGTATCTGACACTAAAATATCAACCCTTAGCCCGCAAGTGGAAGTCATAATTCATGAACACCATACATCACGAATTTGAAGAAGATACCAAGTCCCTTGCTGATCTGATCAAAATTGTAAAACGCAGGTTACCTAGCCTGGTGATCCCGACCATTGCTATCGCTTTTATTGCAATGCTGGTGGCTTTTTTATTGCCGGCTACCTATCGCTCTACAGCCACCATATTAATAGAGGAGCAGGAAATACCCCGGGAATTTGTTACCTCTACCATCACCAGTTATGCGGCCCAGCAAATTCAGGTGATCAACCAACGTAT
This sequence comes from Pseudomonadales bacterium, assembly GCA_019090385.1. GTDB lineage: Bacteria > Pseudomonadota > Gammaproteobacteria > Pseudomonadales > Azotimanducaceae > DC-out156. The sequence continues at coordinate 8,074 of JAHRWB010000130.1, forward strand.
TCTTACCGTGGAAAACATTAACAGGATTGCAGACAAGTATAATTTATACCGCCTTGATGATGGCTCGAAATTACCCAGCACTGAAATAGCTATTGAGTTCCGTAAGGATATGACACTGGACCTCGTCAGTGCAAATGTTATTGATCCGCGCAGTGGCAGGCCCACTGAGGCAACTATTGCATTCACCTTATCTTATGAAAGCCCGAACCCGAACTCAGCCCAGCGTGTAGCAAATGAACTGGTGACCTTGTTTTTGGATGAAAACCTGCGTAATCGCACGGATAAAGCCGCCAGCACAGCCGCCTTCCTGGAAGCAGAAGCCACTTCCCTGAACAATGAACTACTGGATCTTGAGGTCAAACTAGCCAATTTTAAGGAAGATAACGAAGGCAGCCTGCCAGAGCTTTACC
>JAHRWB010000131.1 GCA_019090385.1 Pseudomonadales bacterium
CTTTACTTACTTCTCCCAGACTGGCCCAGTCAACCAGTGCTGGACCGGCAATCATCATTTGCGCGCTGTTTTTTACGATGACGGAATAGTGAGAAGTAGATACTCTGGCTGCACCTATTCCTGCCACAGAGCCCAATGCCAGGGATACGGAGGGGGCAATAGCCAGGTGTCTCACAACGACATCCCAGCCAGCAATACCCGGAATATAAGTGCGTCCGGCAGTTTCAATAGTTTTTACTGAGCCGCCGCCGCCCATGCCATCCACCAGGCGTACATGGGGCAAGCGTAATTCACTGGCCAGGCCTTCGGCCTGGGCGCGTTTGCCGGGAATGGATGCATCTGCGGAACCACCGCGCACGGTAAAATCATCACCGGAAATGATGAGTGGGCGGCCGTCGATTTCTGCGGTGCCAAACAAAAAATTTGAGGGAGTAAATTCAATGAGAACGCCATCCTTGTCGTATTTGGCAACACCCGCGAGCTTGCCGATCTCGTGAAAAGAATATTTGTCTATGATTTTGCTGATGCGCTCTCGGATGGTGTATTTTTTAAATTCATGCTGCCGCGCTACTTTTTCTGCACCGCCCATTTTCTCTGCCAGGCGGCTTCGGGTTTTCAGTTCTTCGATTTCTTCTTGCCAGCTCATAATGATATATTCTCCTTGTCCTGAATCCTAAACCAGTAGCCAGGATATAAACAAGATCGTTTTTTTGGGATTACTTTGAAAGCAGGATAAAAAATTCTCTGCTTGTTTTTAATTGGGTGCATAAGTGGTTTTGCTTTGGGCAGAATTAGCTGATGGTGCCTGCGCGTGCTAGTGCGTTCATATCGTTCATACTCAGTCCTAGTTCCGTTAGTATTTCCACGGTATGCTCTCCGATTTCGGCAGAATGTGTGCGGATTTTAGAAGGTGTTTGATTGAATCTAACGGGTGGTCTGGGTTGCAGCATAGCGCCGCCGCGAGGGTGGTTAATATTCTCCAGCACACCGAGAGCTTTTACCTGGGGGTCATTTATTACGTCGGAACGCTTGTTGGCTTTGGACACCGGAATATCGTTGTGGGTGAATAGGGAGATGAGGCGTTCGGTGGAATAATTGGAACAGTCCACACCCAGAGGGTGAGAAACGATTGCACCGTCCTGTGTTTTGCTAATGGTTGCCATATCAGCAAGGTCGGGCGCGTAGTTCACGCCATCACCGGTAAAACTGTAATTCCACATCAGATCTGGCCAGTTAAAGTAAATGCCAGCATCAAGCATGGCCAGTTGCAAGTGCTGTCCTCCGGGGATATTTTTCTGGTTTGATTTTTCTCTGGCGTATAAGGCTGCCGTAATGCCCTGTGCTGCAGTCAATGAGGTGACTTTGTCATAGACAATAGTGCGTACCATTTCCAGTTGTTGGCCGTTTGCCTGGGCCTCCAATACGCCACTGATACCCTGAATAACAAAGTCATAGACTCTTTGTTCAGCATAGGGACCGATCTCTCCCATACCGCTGATAGAGGTATAAATCAGTTCTGGGTTGACGGCTTTGATAGAATCGTAACCGAGACCCAGGGTTTCCATTTTCCCCGGTCGATAGTTTTGCAGCAGGACGTCTGCTGTCTCCGCCAGTTGCAGTACCAGTGTTTGCCCGGCGGTATGCTTAAGGTTGATGGCCAGAGAGCGTTTGTTTCTGTTGATCATTGAGAAGATTGCACTCAAGCCGTTTCGGCTGGCACCGAGCCCACGGATACCGTCTCCCCAGCCAGGTGGCTCGATCTTTATAACATCAGCACCCTGATCAGCAAGTATTACTGCAGCCATAGGCCCGGAGACCACCGAGGACAGGTCGAGTACTCGCACGCCTTGTAAAGCGCCATTGGTATGATTGTTGTCCGCTGAACTCATCGGTTGTGTTCTTTTTTGGACGTTTATTGGCCTATCATAATGGAATTTATGGCTTGAGTGCAGTGGGTTGTGTTTGAAATGCGCGGCTCGAGGCATTATTGTTTTATTCTGTGTTCTCTGCTTTTAAATAAGGTGATTTGGGTGGCCTAGCGCCTGAGGAGAGAACGCTTAAACGCATAATATATTGGGGTCAGGAAAAAATATGGAACAACAAGGTGGATTAGATTTATCGAGTATGCAGGACAAAATTGCTATCGTAACCGGCGCGGGGAACCATGGGATAGGATGGGGACTCTGTCAGCATTCAGCCTCTCTGGGAATGCATGTGGTCTTGCTTGATTTGCATGAATCTCTGGTAAAGCAAGCTGAACAGGAATTATTAGCTCTGTATCCAGATATCCAGTGTCTCGGATTAAAATGCGATGTGACGGTGCCTGAAGAACTGGCTGCCTGTCTTGTCGAGATCCAAAAACGATTCCCGGGGAAATCCATTGGTGCGGTGTTTGCTAACGCCGGGGTGATTTTTAATCACACTATTTTGCGAAGTACTGTTGAAGAGTGGATGACGACGCTGAATGTGAACGTAGTGGGTGTCGTCAACACTATTCAGGCATTTGTTCCTGTGCTGCAGTCCCAGGGTACGCCGGCTATTTTTAGCGCTACGGCTTCCGTAGGGGGCTTGGTGCGGGGAGATGGTGGTGCGGCTTCATACCAGGCGAGCAAACATGCCGTTGTCGCATTGATGGAAGCCTTGTCCTTTGAACTAGCAGTAAAGTCACCGAATATTCATATGCATGTACTGTGCCCCTGTATTGTTCAATCCGGTTTAATGCGAACCAGTAAACTCAATCAGCGTGTTAAGGCGGGGGAGGTCAATCAGGCCGATGTCGAACCCACTCAATTGTCCCGAAATGATTTGGCCATGGCGACTGAGCGGCATGCTGAACAGGTGTTCGATCATATAGCTGAGGGAAATTTTTATATGATTACCGATAATGTGCGTCCCTATGTGGACCATGATTTTCCCTTTGATGGCATGAGTATTGTCCGGGAAAGGTACGAAAATATTCAAACCCTCAAGCTTGATAACAGCGACGCTTTTAATCCGGGAACGACGGGTATTCCTTCGGCTATTTTAAAAGGACCCATGTTCGAGGAATTGAAACGGCGCAGTCAGGCAAGGAAGTCGGGTAAGTAAATAGATATTGGTAAGGGCTATATAATTAGAGGGCTTAAATATGTCAAATACGCGAGAACTTGATATCGGTCAAATTGTCACACCTGGACAATTCGCTCATATCGTAATTGATACGCCAGATATTGAAGCAATGAAGGCCTGGTACGGCGATGTACTGGGCATGAAGGTCGTTGCGGACAATGGTTTTCTGTGTTTTTTAACCTATGATGATGAGCACCATAGGCTAGCTTTGGTCAATAATCCAAAACTTAAACCGCGGGAAAAAAATTCTGCGGGTGTCAATCACTTTGCCTATACCCTGGCTGATTTGGGGTGTTTGCTGGCAACCTATGTTCGATTGAAACAGAGCGATATTTTACCTTGGTGGTGTATTAATCACGGGCCAACAACCTCTATGTATTATCGTGATCCTGATGGCAACAGCATAGAGTTGCAGGTCGATAATTATGATGGCGAGGAAGGAATGTTGTGGATGTTGTCCGATAAATTTAAGGAAAATCCCCTTGGCATCGTCTACGACCCTGATCTGCTCGTTAGCAAATATAAAGCGGGCGTGGCCATACAAGAGCTACTCGAACAGGGCAGTGCACCGGTGGTAGAAAAAACCTAGATTGTCTGGCAAACAATAGACGGTCTATATAATTTGTGTATTCCGATAAATAAAAAATGGAGAATAGCATGGCAGAATATAGCGCAATACTCGTAGACAATCCCGCTCCCTTAGTGCGACGGGTTACATTGAACCGACCTGATAAACGCAATGCGCTGAATAATGTGGTTCGGAGTGAATTGTTTTCGGCACTGGAAGCAGCGGATCGTGATGATGAAGTGCGGGTCACTATATTACGCGGTGCGGGCAAGTGTTTTTCTGCTGGATATGATTTGGGGGCGAACCTCTCAAAAGGTCAGCCTTACCATACAGCCGATGGCGATGGTCAGTGGGCACGACATGTGGTTGAAGGCTGGTTTCGGATGTGGGATTTACGCAAACCGATTATCGCCCAGGTACATGGTTATTGTCTGGCCGGTGGTAGTGAACTTGCTACCGCTTGTGATCTTGTTTATGTGGCCGAGGATGCAGCCATTGGATATCCGCCCGTCAGGCTTATGAGTCCGCCGGATATGCAGTTGTATCCCTGGTTATGCGGAATGCGACAGGCGATGGAACTGATGTTAACCGGAGACTCCATGTCGGGTATTCAGGCTGCTGAAAATGGTTTCGCCAATCGTGCCTATCCAGCTGCTGATTTAGAATCTGAAGTGTTGAAGATTGCGCTGAGGGTGGCCAAGATCCCATTGGAGATTCAGCAGTTGAATAAACGTGGTGTACACCGGGCCATGGAAAGCATGGGCATGCGTCAGGCTTTGCGTGCAGGTACTGAGCTGATGGCGCTGGGTTTTCATACCAATGCCACACGAGAACATTTGAAAGAACTGTCCCAGGGCGTTAGCCAGGCGCTGACTAAGCGTGATGAAGATTATGGCGATTATCGCACGGGCGAAGGAGAGACTGAGTAAGCCTTAACAGGTAGTAGAATGCTGCAGTCCGAACACTGCAATAGACAATTGTTAGTCCTGGAAAAGTTGGTAACAATTTAGCTATTGCAGTCTTCAACGGACAAATTTAGTGTGGTATGGGTTTAGGATATCAGGTGGACTAGGCCCAACCCTTGCTCAGCGGTACCATGTGAAAGGTCTTAAAATCACGGGCAGCGAATTTCCATTGGCCGTTTATTTTGATGTACTTATCGTTATACCAACCCGCAGCGGTCACTGATTCTCCCTTGTTAACCATACGAATTTCTACTGAGCAGCGCCCTTGGGCCTGGTCACTGCTGTATTCGTCCAAAACATGGTTTTGAATAAATGGAATGGGCGGATTTTCTGCCAGTGTGCCGTAGAATTTATCCAGCGCAGCTCGGCCCTCAACCAACCGGTCCCCCATTTTGAATGATGCGTTATCGCCAAATAATGCCGAAATTGCAGGGCCGTCTCCGGCGGCGACGGCGTGACAATAAAGCGCGGTCAGTTCACGAATTTCGTCTTTGTCTTCTAGAGCGGTGATTCTGTCTTCGAGGCTTGCCATGGTTTTTCCCTCTTTTGTGTATTTGGTTGTGTGCTTTTCTTTTATTCCACAAGCAGGATAGAAGAACTGTCCCAGGAAATACAAGTTATGAATTACAAGATGGGGTATGTCTGCGAGTGAATAATATCCGGGTTGGGATTATTTCTGGGGTTTGATTTGCAGGTGGCGTGACAGGGCCTCGACTATCTCTTTTGCGCCTCGCCGGGATACACCTGCGCTTGCCAGCATACTTGAGCCATGGAAGGTTCCGGGATAGGAGTGTAATTCCACCGATACACCAGCGGTCAGCATAGCTACGGCATAGTTGATGCCTTCATCCCGCAGAGGATCAAATTCCATCGTAGAAATATACGCTGGTGGAAGCCCGGTGAGATCTTTAGCCCGGGCGGGTGCTGCATAAGCGGAAGGTTCACCCGTGTGGTCAGGGCCCAGGTAGTGTTTCCAGCTCCAGATTGCATTGGGAAGGTTCCAAAGCGGTGTGTCCGTATACGCTTGCATGGAACTTGTTTCGAGACGGTCATCCAGCTCAGGAATTTCGAGTAGTTGAAAACAAAGCGGGGGTCCGCCACGGTCCTTGGCCATCAGAACGGTTCCTGCGGCAAGTCCACCGCCAGCACTTTGGCCGGCAATGGCTATTCTGCCCTTATCCACGCCCAGTTCATCTGCATTGTCGGCCATCCACACCAGCCCGGCATAACAATCCTCAATGCCTGCAGGGAAAGGGTGCTCCGGAGCAAGCCGATAATCTACCGAGACAACGACGGCATCAACAACCGAAGCCATTTTTTGGCACCAGGCATCCATGGAGTCTAAATCGCCGAGCATGAAACCGCCGCCATGAATTTCAAAGATACCGGGTCGAGAAGATTTTGATTCGCTTTTCGGGTGGTAGATGCGCAGGGCAATGTCCGGATCGCCATTGCGGCTTGGAATCATACGGTCCGCCTTGGTTACATCTTCACGATCGGCAACAGCAGCTTCCCGGGTTTCGCGTTCCCTTATATCACGTATTTTCTGTATTTTTTCCAGTGTGGAGAAATCGCTTAGGGTCGGTAGCTGTTTCAGAATTTTTTCGAATTCAGGGTCAAATTCATATTTTTTCATGATCAATGTCCTGTCGGGCAATTGCGGGAAACGTTGGTCAGCAACAAGAATGTGTCGGTAAATTTGCCCTGATGCCCAGTTGCAAGGGGATGCCATCGTTTGCCAAGCTTTTTTTGTTGCTGACTAATATATGCTTGCCCACTATCCTGCATTGTGTGATAAATAGTGCAACAGTTTAAACTGGATATTCGCCGTACAGATTCATTTGATAGTCTTTTCTGGTTGTAGTTTCTGAGTTTAGATAGTAGTCGGCGAACAGCAACAATTGAACGTATAGGAATTTTGCGCATAAGAATTGAGCGTTTCGATATAAAATTTTAACACGGTGTTTTGACGAGGAACCAAATCATGATCCCCAAAGGTATAATTTCTGCAGATGGCCATGTTTGTGAGCCACCCAATTGTTATGTTGATTTTATCGACCCCAAATACCGTGATGATGCGCCGCGCGTTGTGGAGCAAAGTAACGGTACTGAGGCCTTTATTATTCCAGGTATGAAACCTGTTGGTCTGGGTTTTGTTGACGGGGCAGGATTTGGCGTTAAGGAGCGTTTGGCTCGGGCGAAAACCATTCGGTTTTCTGATATTCGGGAAGCCGCCTATGGGGGGGATGCGCGCATTCCGTTCATGGATCAGGATGGTATTGCCGCAGAAATTATATATGCATCCATTGGTATGGGCTTGTGCATGCACAAGGATCCTTTATATAAAGATGCCTGTATGAAGGCTTATAACCGGTGGTTGCAAACCATGTGTGCAGAACAACCCAATCGAATTTTCGGGTTGGCGCAGACAGCGGTATTGAGTGTGGATAGTGCCATTGAAGATTTCCGGCAGGCAAAGGAAATGGGTATGGTAGGTATGATGATGCCAGGTGATCCGGCCTTTGAAGACTATGATCATCCCGACTACGATGCTTTGTGGCAATGTGCTACTGATCTGGATTTGCCCATTGCATTTCATATTCTTACCAGCCGGGCGGGCAGCATGAGTGCCCGTAATAAGCCCCGTGGACACGCTATGAATGGTTTTCTCGGTATTATCCGGGCCATACAGGATATTGTTGGTTTGATGGTCTACGGTGGTGTATTTGAGCGTCATCCGCAGCTTAAATTGGTGGTTGCAGAAAGCGATGTGGGCTGGATTCCTCATTATATGACGCGTATGGACCATTCAGCTAAATTGAATGTTGAAGGTGGCATTATCAAAGGCTTATCCAAATTGCCCAGTGAGTACGTGCGGAGTAACGTGTGGGGTACCTTTCAGGATGATGTAACGGCTTATCATTCGATGTATATGATGGATTATAAGCATCTCTTGTGGGCAAGTGATTTTCCGCATACTGATTCCACCTGGCCAAGGTCCCGTCAGTTGATTGAGGAGCAGACACCGCATTTGAGTGAGGTGCAGAAACAAGCCATATTTCGCGACAATACGGCCAATTTGTTTAATTTGCCGGCTGGCAATGAGTCGTGGCGTATGCAGGATGAAGTAGCCTGAGCCAGTGTTTCAGGCACTAACAAATTTTATAGAGGAGCAAGTAGAATGACCGGAAGATTACAGGGCAAGAAGGCCTTTGTTACGGGTAGTGGTACAGGTATAGGCAGGGCAGCTGCAGAGTTATTTGCGGCGGAAGGCGCCATGGTTGCTGTTATAGATATTAACGCGCAGATGGCTGCAGACACAGCTGCTGCCATTGAAGCCGCTGGTGGGCGTAGCATCGCTATTCAGACAGATATAACGGATGAATCAAGTGTTAAAGATGCTGTTAGTAAGGTAAACGAGTCTTTTGGTGGCATTGATGTACTTTACAATTGTGCCGGTGGGTCCATCGTTGAAGACGAACCTATCGATCAGGTGGATATGGACAAAGTATTTGACCATACCATTGGTCTCGATCTGAAGGGTAGTATGTTGTGTGCGCGTCATATTTTGCCAATTATGAAAGCGAATGATGGTGGTGCCATTGTAAATATGGCCAGCGTGGCAGCCTTGCAGGGCAACTTCCCTGCACACATTTACAGTGCAGCAAAGGGCGGCATTATCTCCTTTACCAGGTCGTTGGCTGGCAGGTACTCCCGCAATAATATTCGTTCAAACGCTATCTGCCCCGGTGTTGTTTTGTCCGACCGGGTTAAAGACCGATTTGGCGAGCAACAAGGTAAAAAAGATTCAGTCCAGGCTCGATCCGTTGGTGGATCAATGACGCAGCGTCATCCATTTTCCGTTGGAGAACCCATAGACATCGCCCGTATTGCGTTGTTTCTGGCTAGCGATGAGGCGCGCATGATTAACGGTGCGATTATACCGGCAGAAGGTGGGTTATCCGCCTACTGAGTCATTCCGCTTTCTTTTCCGCAATAGCGACTGCCAACGCAGTTGCAACGGCGGAGACGCGGTTGTCCAGGCCTGTGTCAATCAGTTCAATACGCGACAGGATTCCGGACTTATCTTCGCGTATAACTTCGGCTTGTACACGAAATGGTCCGATCCTGGCCTGGGCAGTATAGGCAAAATGTAGATCAATAGTGCGTGCTGGACACCCCAGTACGCGCTCTGCAGCATAGGCTGCGCCGCGCTCAAGCAGTGTGGCCATGGCACCGCCCTGGATAGACCCAAAGCTATTATAGATACGCTCATGATGATCCAGTTCAAAGGCATTGTGGTCGGATTCAAAGCGTAGACCCAGGTACTCATCAAGGGGAATACGGGCTTCCTCTTGTTCAAGGGAGTAGCTAAAACGGCCTGGTTTCGGAGGGCGGCGGTTTAGTTGATCTTCCCGTGCCGGGAGTCGGGTGAAGGTGACGATTGCCATTCCTGCCGATATGCCGGAGCCATTGTCCAGGCGTGTTTCTGATACCAGGGTATTTTTACCAACGCGCAGAGGGCGGCAATGCCCATGTACATCGCCGCTGCGAATTAGTGTGCTTAGGTGGATTTTAAAATCCAGTGTAGCTACCCAGTCCGGATATGCAGTTGAGGCTGCCATCGAGCCTGCTGCAACGTCACACATGGGTGCAATGGCACCGAGCCGCATTGCACCACCAGCATCGAGTAAATCCGGGAGGACGGGGGTGCTGACCTTTACGCTTCCATCCTCTCTGTTCTCTTGTTCAATGCGCAAATAGCGTAATATTTGCCGCTCACCGGGATATAGTTTCCTGGTTGCCGGGGCTTTGGTATCAGAGTCGGGCATAGTGTGTTCCTTGTCTTTAAATGCCTTCCCCTGGATGTATGTTCAACCCAGTAATTGTGCGGCAATTTTAGCGTTGTTAGTTATCGGATAGTGCTTGGTTTATCCTGCCCAGATCCGGGGTATTTTGCTTTGTAGAGTATTCTTTTTCTCACGAGAGTAAAATAAGCTGACAAACTCTTGGCAAGATCCGATTAGTACAGGTTAAAATCCTAGCATATCATCCGAGGAGTTCGCTATGACTAGCCCTGAATCCCTGCCAGTTCTTATCGAGTGTGCAATAAATGGCGAAACTCGCCCCTCTCGAAACCCCAACGTTCCGCGTGAACCAGAGCAGATTACAGCAGACGTACTTCGCTGTCTGGATGCGGGTGCCACCGTTATTCATGCCCACAATGGGAATATCCGCGAAACAGGTCGCGCTGCTGCGGATCTCTATTTGGCCGCTTGGCGTCCTATTCTTGCCCAACGGCCAGATACACTCTGGTACCCGACCTTGGGCATGGGCGCTGATATGACCGAAAGTATTTCACATATAGATTATCTGGCTGAAGAGATCGACATGAAGTTGGGTTTGTGCGATCCGGGTTCGACCAATATCGGTGCCCCTGATGAGGATGGTTTACCGGTAGGCAATGTATATGCTAACAGTTATGATGATGTGCGCACCTGTTTTGCCCAGGCCGAACGCCATAACATTGGCCCCTCCCTGGCAATCTACGAACCTGGCTGGATGCGTACGGTGCTGGCTTTTCACAATGCTGGTCGTCTGCCAGCTGGTGCAATGGTGAAGTTCTACTTCGGGGCGGAATATGGTTTGTTCTCAACAAAACCCGGGGTTAGTTTTGGATTGCCCCCCACGATTAATGCCTTGCTTGCGTATTTGGATTTAATAGAAGGAACCGGGTTGCCGTGGTCGGTATCAGTCTGGGGTGGTGATCTTTTTGACACACCCATTGCCCGACGTGCGCTGGAGCTTGGCGGACATTTGCATGTTGGTCTTGAAGAGCATTTCCATCCGGAATATAAACCCACCAACGAGCAGATATTGCAACAGGCCACAGCATTATGCGCAGAGGTAGGGCGGCCGGTGGCAACCACTGTCGAAGCAGCACGCATACTGGGCTTGCCCAAAGCAGTTTAATTTGGGCGGCCGTAAGCCTGTTTTTGTTGATTGACGAACCGATTAGCCTGGTGGATTAGCTGACTAAAAAGTAAGTCTAAGCGGCTATCCACGTCGCAATGTGCTATAGTTTGTGAATTGATTCCCATATTTATACAGCTCTATCTGGATCTGGCCGATAACATTCAATAACAAGCGCTATTCTCAGGTTAATTGATGTTAAGGAAAGAACTAAATTGCGCATCGCTACACGATCCATACTCGCCCTCTTTTTAATCCTTCTCTGCGCCTGTGGGTCAGAGCCCTCAGCTGTTCTTAATAAAGAGCCCTCAGCGAGTAAAGAGCCCTCAGCTGTTCTTAATAAAGAGCCTTCAGCGAGTAAAGAGCCCTCAGCGAGTAAAGAGCCCTCAGCGAGTAAAGGCGCATCAGACCGAACTATACCCGTGCA
>JAHRWB010000132.1 GCA_019090385.1 Pseudomonadales bacterium
CTATTAATTTCTAAATTAAAGCATTAAAACGATATATTCGCCACCTCACTCAATGAATCTCTATTAAAAATTATAAATATCAAGCTATATTTGACAAATATATTATGCTGCGACCTTAATTTTATGGAATTTCTGAATTGTGCAATTATGCAATGTCAGTATAATTACGCACAGGAAAATATCTGATTCGAGTTACTTCAGATGCAACATTTCCAGTGGTTTACCGTAATGTTTTCTCAGTAGAACCGCATAATCGTATTTTGAAAATGTATAGTAAGAGTGCTGATATGAATGAACTCGACAACATACAATTACTGCCTGCAAGGGTTGCAGATTATCTTGGTATCGCGCCCGCTACCCTGCGCCAATGGGCTAATAAGGGGCTTCTCCCCTACACCACAACCGTGGGTGGTCACCGCCGATACATGAGCACCGACGTTGAGCGATTTGCTGAAAAATTCGGAATGCTAAACGGGCAAACAAACATCCGAAAAATACTTATAGTGGATGATGAACAAAAGCTCGCCGATTATCTTGCTCAAAAAATCCGAAATCATGCAACCAAGCCTGAAGTGTTAGCAGTTTATGGTGGCATTGAGGCAGGTTTTACGCTGACGAAATTTGCACCCGACATTGTCATCCTTGATCTGATGATGCCAGGAGTAAACGGCGTAGAGGTTGCAAATTTAATCACAGCACATCACCCAAAATGTATGATCATCGGAATAACCGGTTTTAAAAATACACCAGAAGAACAGCAGTTTATCGCCGCAGGGGCAAAAGCCTGCATATATAAGCCTATAGATTTGGATGAAATGTTTATGGCGCTTGACCTTCACAACACGGATGTCGCAAATATAAATGCTAAAGAGTGAATCACGTAACCGAGTTTTTAGGCACTGCTGATCTTAGTTCTAGCACGTCCGAAGAAGCAAAATATAGCAACCAGCACAATTCAGACCTGGCACTAAATTCGCGTCTACAGCTTGTATTCGATAATGTACCGATAGGCCTATTCCACCTCGACAAAGATAATTCCATTGATTTTGAGAATGATGCCGTCTCATCCATTCTTGGCACACGGTTAAGTTCTTACAACAGTCTTTTGCATGTGGTACGTCACACCCGCATTCACTCGGCGGACAAATACCACATATTTGAAAACCTTAGACCCTTCATCAAATCAAACCGTTCTCTTAACATACGATTTCGCATTACCAGCCCGCGCAGTTTATCCTTCAAATGGATACGGCTACGAACAATTCCGGAGTTTGATAACAAACTATCGTATCAAGGTGCAAGCGGGATCGTCGAAGATATTACAGAGCATATCACCCCTGGTCCCTCTCAGCTTATTCAACGCTTACAGCACATAATTGATAAAATTGATTACAGTATCCTGATCTGTGATGCACAAGGAAAAATTAGGGCACTCAACCTGAAATTCACAGAACTTTCTGGTTATAAAAAGTCCGAATTGCTAGGCCAGTCCCTGGACAGTCTGGACCCTGCAGAAAACAAAGGCACACTCAGGAATTACCTGAGAAATTATTTCGAACCCATGTTGAAAAAGCCCAAACACGAAGAACAACTACTGGCCCGCAATCATGCTCTCGTACCTGTAGAGATTTCGATTACGTCAACTACCATTGACTCGACCCTTACGGTATTTTCTTTTCAGGATCTGCGTCATAGAAAACTCTCAGAGTTAAAGGTATTGCAGTCACAAAAACTGGATACTATGTCAAAGCTTGCCGCTGGAGCGGTTCATGATTTCAACAATGCACTTGCTATTATTCAGGGCAACGTGGAAATGTTGGGGGACCATATATCCGAGGAGAAATACGACCTGATAGAACTAACACAGATAGCGATTAACAAATGTGCCATGCTTGCCCGGGGGTTACTTGGCTTCACGCGTCAACCTGCTGATGACAACCCTGATATTATCAATTTAAGCAATACAATCAAAAATACTGGCTATTTAATTGTCAGCACTCTGCACAAAAACATTGAATTCAAGATAGATTATGGTTCCACTGCAGGGTATGTGCGAGTTGACTCAGAGAAGTTATCCAATGTACTCATGAATCTCATCCTAAATGCACGGGATGCGATGCCAAAGGGTGGATTACTCCGCTTAGCGGTAGAACAAGTAGAATTAGACGCTGACACAAAACAACTGAATAAAGGCAAGTACCTGTGTATTTCTATCTTTGACACCGGCACCGGCATGTCAAAAGCAGTCGCAGAGCGCGCATGTGATCCTTTCTTTAGTACCAAGCCCACTGGTAAAGGCACTGGGCTGGGGCTGACTACCGCGCTTACTTTTGCCAATGAATCAAATGGTACTCTGCATATTAACTCCATAGAAAATACAGGTACCACCGTTAGTCTCTGGCTACCAGAATACAAGTCAAAATCAACACAATCTGCAGGCAATTATCGAGAAGCTTTTAATGATATACAGAATGGCAGCGGCACCATACTTCTCGTTGACAATAACAACGAAATACGCAGCAGCACCAAATATTCTTTGCAACTGGCAGACTATAATGTCATTGAGGCTGCAAACAGCCCAGACGCGTTAAAGTTTATCTACCATTACGATAGTATTGACCTGTTATTGATGGATGTCAGTTTACCCCTTGATACGATTGCATTAGAAATCGCTCAAATTGCACGCATACGTTTCAAAGGAATTAAATTAATATTTAGCTCCGCCCACGCGCGTAATCAACTCGACAAAGCACTCTTCAATAGTGAAGCAGAATTTTTACAAAAACCGTTTTCTCGCCGTGCTCTAACCAGCTTAGTTCATAAAAAGCTGCATTTGAATTAGAGGATATGCCGC
>JAHRWB010000133.1 GCA_019090385.1 Pseudomonadales bacterium
GTTGTTTCTGATGTTGGCTGTATTGCAGTTACTACACTTGCCTGTAGCAAGGCATCTTTTTCTACAGTTTCGTCCTGTTTTACCAAGGGTATGTCGAAATCCTGAGCCACCCCTATACTATCAACTTGCGTTAGCTGATCAGCTGAGGCTGATGACTCTAACAGCTCTTCAGCCTCTATCGACGACCCACTTGTATTGAGCTCCTCAATATTCTGCCTTTCATCTCGCTTATCGGGAGCGTCTATTTCTGCGTTCGATTCCGTTCCTGCCGCTGATACAGGTATTATTTCGTCCAGAGGTGCACTAATTGCTTTTTTATACAGCGCGATAAGGTTTGTTACCTCATCTACTTGGGAAAGCACATTACTGAAAAATGCTTTATCTGGTTCAAAATCGCGATTCTGCAAACCCACTAAAAAGGATTCAAAATCATGTGTAACATCGCCAAGCTTTCCTAAGCCAGACAGACGTGCACCACCCTTAAGCGTATGAAGCACTCTAAGCATGTTTTCCAAGTGCATTTCATTTGCACTATCTAAAACCCACTCATTAACACTCTGATCCATCGTTTCGACAAGTTCATCGGCTTCTTCAAAGAAGATTTCAATAATTTCAGCATCCAAATCTTCTGGAATATCGAGACTTTCATGTTCACTAGCATCAGCAGCTAGATCTGCAGCATTTAGAGGAGCGTCATGCTCAGCTATGTCTTCTATTTTGGCAGCCTCTACCGCATCAAAAGCCAGACCTCCAAACTTGGGCGGCTCCTCAACGGCAGAATCGACAGGCGCTTCCCCCTGCTCAAGATCCGAGTTATCTGGGTTGAACTCTTCCGCAGTCGAAACCATTTCGTCCATGGGAACAATGTAGTCAATATCTTCGATTGACTTATACTCATCTTGTCCAGCATCTATTTTATCAGTAGAGTCTTGCTCTAATACCTCATCGGCCATTAACTCTCGATGCGCTTCTTCCACACTAGCAGTGTCTTCAAAAACAGGTGTTTCTTCAGCAGCTGCCTTTGCTGTAATTTCATCCAGCCCCAAATCCAGGTTATCCAGATTGAACAAGTCATCAGATTCAATAAAACCGTCGGCTGGAATATCTGTTTGAACAGATGTGCTTGTATCCGTTGCCTCATAATCTTCAACCGAACCTTCGTCCAGTCCAAAGTCCAGATCACCGATATCAAATGGATCTTCTGCCTCTACAGATTCGCTGGCCAAAATGACAGCCTGGGTTGAATCAGCTTTACCTACATTTTCAGCAATCATCTCGATAGGTACATCGACCGAATCTTGGTCCAGCGCTATATCCAATTCATCCAAGTTAAAGGAATCGTCTGACTCAATACTTATGTTGGTTGGAACTGCAAGGTCATTAACTATTGCGTCACTACTTATTACTTCATCAATCTGAACTTTCTCAGCGCTCTTCAACTCAAATAAATCA
The DNA here is from genome assembly GCA_019090385.1 of Pseudomonadales bacterium. Lineage (GTDB taxonomy): Bacteria > Pseudomonadota > Gammaproteobacteria > Pseudomonadales > Azotimanducaceae > DC-out156. The sequence goes on from JAHRWB010000133.1 coordinate 1,453, forward strand.
TCTACCAATTCGTCAACGTTAGGTAACTGCTGGTGCGCAGCAACACAATCAAAAGAACTAACGAGCACTTCTTGTGCACGATCCAACAAATTGAATGCGTGTTCTTCGAGGACAGCATCCTTTAAGCGAAGAAGTGATGCACGCAAAGCGTCAGACAATGTAACAATGGATCCAAAGCCACTTTCTTTTGCGTGCGCTCCAATTTCCCTCAATGCAACAAGAATGGTATCTCTCTGATCGAGGTCTTCCGCGCCGCCCCGCCAATGCGTTAGGTAATTATGCAACTCCAATAGTGCTGGCACTGAATCGAGTCCAAGGATCGAAACCGACTTAACAGCTGACATTTCAGCTATAAGGCGGTCAGCCTCGGCGGCATACATTACCCCATCTTCCTCAGAGTTTCGTCCGTCTCGCAATTCGCTTAATACACTTTCAAGGCAATATACGCTCTGCTGTAAAAATACAAAATGATCGGAATTTAAATCACTTCCACGCTCATCAAGTCGGCCCATTACATCATACAGAGGACCAACTACCGCACTCACTGGATCAATTCCAACAACGCCGGCGCTACCATTTAGGGTATGTAATGCGCGCACCACGTCCTGATCTAGTAAAACCTTGTCTGAATCAACATTCCTGTCAATAAAGTCTCGCAACACCACCATATAATCAACGGCTTCTTCGTCAAACATAGAAAAGTCGTCAGTCCAGGAAGCGCTATCATCAGAGGCGCTACTAGACTCCACGAGAAGCTCCGCATTTTGCGACTGATTAGAAGGGTTGGAACTAGTCGCCCCAACAATATCCTCTAGTATTTCAGAAACAGCTTCTGCATCAGGGGATTCAGGAATGCCACCAGACGCAAGAATGTCAGCTCGCTCTATTAGATCGGCGGAAGCATCAACACACTCTTCCTGGTCCCGCTCAAAAGCTGAGCATAACAAAGGTACAAGCTGTCGAGCCTCCTCAACAATTTGTAAAATATGCTCATTACGCTGCAAAATCCCATCAAGCAAACGATTTAACATATTCTCAATAGACCAGGATACCTCGGCTAACAAATCTGCAGTAACAATGCGACCACTACCCTTAAGCGTATGAAACCCTCGCCGAAGTTCTATGAGCGCTTCATGCCTATTTTGTTCTTTATTATCATTCGCCAAAATTGGTAAATATTTGTCAAAACTTTCCAATACTTCACCAACCTCCTCCCCAAAGATCTCAATAATTTCTTCGTCAGGTCGTTCTCGAACCGGCTCAACATTCTCTGGGATGTCAGTACTAACAACTACCTCAGGCTTGACCTCTTCAATTGGTGTAGACGTTTCCAGACTAGGTTCAAACTCAATTTGAGCCACTTCAACATGTATATTTTTTTCAACCGTCTGCGCCAGCGCCTCAACCGACCGGTCGATTGGTTCCTCATGCTGGTGCGGGATGACACCAATATCGACCGGAGCACCTATTATCGTTGGCTCTTTTTCCTGCTGGTTGACCTTAATCGTTAGCAATTCTTCAGCCGACTCACTGCTTTGTGGTGTCTCTAGTAAATCTGGTTCTAACAACTCAACCGTTTTTGATTGAGAAATAACCTCAGCACTTAAATTATTTGTGGGTACCAGACTCTCTAATCGAGTAAGACTCTGTTCAACCAACGCCAATATATCATCAGCCTGGGGTACAGTGTTTTCACTCAATCGCTCCAAATAGTAATCAATTCCACTAATCGCATCGGCAAATATATCTAAGGTCTGCCAGCCAGGTTTAACCCCACCACTCCAAACCACCTGTACAAAGTTTGCACATCTTTCAAGAAAAGCTGCAGGCCTAGAAAGAGGAATCATTGCCAGGGCACCTCTAGTGCCCATAAGCAAATCCGGTACGTCAGCCAGATGTTCAATATCCCATTGCGACGAAGCAAATTGAACAACATGTAGCTTAATTTTCTCCAGTCCGTTACGAACTTCCTGCAATACAGCTATTTGAGCTTCACCAATTAGAGAGTTTGTAGCTTGAATTACGGATTCATCACTACGACTAGAAGTGATTCTCAGTAAGTTTTCTTCTACCTGTAATAACGAACTGGCAACACCCAATAGATCCGCTTCGCTAACACGTCCATCTGATGCGAACGTACTTAGACGCTCCGTCTGATCCATAATAAGGGACCGAGAACTTTCATACCCAAGCACAGCTAGTGTACTGCCAATTTTTTTAAGCGGCTCTGCTAGTTCCTTTAATTTATCTAACTCAACATGCTCACCGCGTACACTAAGATCCAGTTTGTCGCGAATTTGCAATAACTCTTCACGAAGCGCTGTGGCAGCCGTGCTTGCAGCGTCTCGACTTGAAACTCCGGTAGGCTCAGCCTTGTCAGCAAGGTCAATCGCTCCTGAAATCTGGTCAAGCTTGGCACTTACATAATTTCTCTCATTTGCCGCATCGATTAATCTACGAATAAGATCTAAGCGCACTGGCTGGTTTAATGCATCTCTGCCTCCCAGCGCAATAGTTTTTAGCTCCGCATCAATCTGACGCAGTAATTTGATAACACTTTTTTCTAAATGTGCATCACCCTGTGAAAGGCTTTCGACAAATCCACCAAAAGCACGAAACAAGGTAGATATAGGTGTGCCCTGGCACAAACGCTCCATTCCTACCGCAACTTTCGCCAAGGTAGTCAAGGCGGAATCAAGCCTCTCTCCTTTGATTACAGAAAGCAGTACGTGCTGATATGCTTTTCGAATTTTGGCTGTTTTTTCACGGCCATCCATCCGATCGAACTGATCTAACGCCTCAGTAGATGGGCGTTGATACAGGTTGCCTTGGCTCGCATCATAATCGCTAAAAGGGTCGCCACCACGAATTGTCCGCATTTCATTGGCTAGTGGTAGAACGACTTGTCTTCGATCTGCCCGGCCTTCTTGTATATCTTCAAGAAATGCGGGTAGCTGCAAAAGACCTTGCATTAATAGCTGCTGAACAGCGACATCTCGGCCCAGGCTATTCTCCAGCATGGCCTCAGCAAGGCTTTCCATCTCTGCACTGAGCACGGCAATACCCTTTAATTCAAGCATTACCAAAGTACCGTTTACCTGGTGCAAAAATGCAAGGCAAGCACGCAAAGCTGCTTCATCGGCGGACTCTGCGTAAGCTTCAAGTCCTCTCCGTGCAGAATTTAGAGTGGTATCAAGTTCACTCTTGATCCAATCCAGTGCAAAAAAATCCCTATTGTCACCCATCCGTCAATTTCCATCAGACAGTTTTGATTGAACGTGCAAATTAAACCCCAACACCTTCGGGAAGTTTAAATCCTTCAACCGATTGATGCATATCATTCGCAACATTTGAAAGGTCTCCGATAGACTGCGCGGCAGCTTCAGAGTTATTGGCTGTCTGCGATGTAATTTCCTGTATTACATTCATGGTGTTGGAAACCCGCCCGGCACTAGATGCCTGCTGGCGCGCAGCGTTACTGATATTTTGAATCAGCTCTGCAAGAGACGTCGACACGCTTTCGATCTCTTCCAGTGCAACACCCGCATTTTGGGCCAAAGATGCGCCACTAACCACCTCTCTGGTAGTGTGCTCCATTGATATTACAGCCTCGTGAGTATCTGTTTGGATAGTTTTAACAAGCGCGGCAATTTGCTTGGTTGCAGCACTGGACCTTTCTGCCAAACGCTGAACCTCATCAGCAACAACAGCAAACCCTCGTCCTGCATCACCCGCCATAGACGCTTGTATCGCTGCGTTTAAAGACAATATATTAGTTTGATCTGCGATGTCATTAATGAGAGAGACTATATCGCCAATTTCCTGGCTACTTTCTCCCAGGCGTTTAATTCGCTTCGACGTTTCCTGAATCTGTCCCCGAATAGAGTCCATCCCAGTAATGGTATTTTGAACCATGTCAGAGCCTTTGTTTGCAATTTCAACTGCGCGCTCTGCGACAGATGCGCTTTCTGCAGCATTAGATGATACGTGATCAATAGACACTGCCATTTCATTAATAGCCGACGATGCACCAATAATTTCCTTAGCCTGGCTTTCAGCTGCACTTGCAGCTTCGCTTGCCGTATTTTGAGTTTCCTCTGCAGCCATAGATACTTGTACAGATAGCCGCTTTATATTCGCAACTAACCCACGCATCTGGTCTATTGCAAAGTTAATCGAATCAGCAATAGCACCCGTAAAATTTTCAGTTACTGAAGCGTGTACCGTTAAATCACCCTCAGCTAAATCGGCCAATTCATCCAATAATTCTAGAATCGCAGATTGATTGCGTTCATTTTGTGCGGCCTGCTCGCCGAGTTTGGTGCGAGCACTCCTCACCTGTATCATAGTAATAACACCAAAGCCCACTATGCCTAAAATCGTAGCCATTAGTCCGTAATTTTCAAGCACCGAAGACTGGCTATCGCCGATCAGCAAGATCAGTCCACCAATGGTTAGTAAAAACAATGTAATCCATACTGTGTTAAGGATGGAACTACCTGTGTTGTTATCTGATTTCATATCATCAAGCTCTCTTTATTCTGAAACATCCATGAACTGCTCATCTGAGATAAGCTTTTTCAGTTTTGCTACGTAAAAAATTCGTCCGCCATGTCGATAGGCTCCGTCCAGGTGTGCATGCATTTTGTGTAATCCATCGGGCAATCCTTGATCGAAATTTTCCAGCATAAAATGCTGCATTCCGAGGGATTGCTCTACTACCAAACCTGCTATTAGATCTGCTGATTCCACCACCATAACGCGTCGCAGTATCCGCGGACCGCTATTCGGAATACCCAGATATCGGTGTAGGTCAATAATAGGAACAAGGCGGCCCCGCACGTTGGCCATTCCCATCACCCAATTTTTTACACCGGGCAATCGTGTCAGTCTTGGTACCAGTAGCATTTCTGCAACCTCGCCGACCTCAGCGACCAAGCGAACACCACCTAACTGAAACCCCAATCCTTGCCACTCATCTACCTTGCGTTCCGGTGACGGAAGCTGCGCAGCATATCGAAGCGTATTGGAAGCGATATCAGAAAGTATTTCGAGTGCCTGGCTCAATTTTTCATTCTCCTAAGCACACAAAAATTCGTTAACTGTCTTAATTAGCGTCCGCTCATCTATAGGTTTCATTAAATAGCCTTTAGCGCCCTGCCTTTGTCCCCAAACCACATCTGTATCTTGATTTTTTGAGGAAACAATAATTACTGGAATATGCTTCGTTTGCTCTGAACGGGTTAAATGCCGTGTAGCCTGAAAACCATTAGTCCCGGGCATAACAACGTCCATTAAAATAATGTCCGGTTTTTCGTCACTAGCGAGATTAATTCCATCATCCGCATTGCTTGCCGTGAAAACGTCATGCCCATGTCTGGCCAGGACATTAACGAAATGATGTGTCTCGGTAGGTGAATCGTCTATTACCAGGATACGTGCCATTTTATCTACCTGATTCCGACTAATGAACTAGCGTTCGAATTGTACCCAGCAGCTCGTCTTTGCTAAAGGGTTTCGTTATATATTGGTCAGAGCCAACAATGCGACCTTTGGCTTTATCGAAAATTCCGTCTTTACTTGAGAGCATAACAACTGGAGTAGTTTTAAAGTCACTGTTGTTTTTGATTAACGCACAGGTTTGATAACCGTCCAGACGAGGCATCATCACGTCAACAAAAATAATCTCTGGTTTAGAGTCTGCGATTTTAGATAATGCGTCGAAACCGTCAATAGCTGTGATGACATCACAGCCTTCTTTGCTTAAAAGATTTTCCGCACTTCTACGTATGGTTTTGCTGTCATCAATGACCAAAACCTTAACGCCCTGAAATTCTTCATCCATTCTGCTGTCCTTGCTAAACTTCTAGTGTGAAGGGTCCAATCACTGAACCAAGCACTTTGTATCACTAATAGCAGAGTTCATCTACACTCATGGATCGACAAAGCGAAGCCGGTCGCAAACAACTTGCCGACCAGTCCGCATGCCGGTAAGTTATGCCCAAATAATCATACCAAACAGGTAAATAGAAATGATCCGAGCGGCCTTCATTATGGACCCTATTGTAGGTCTGAATCTAAAAAAAGACAGTACCCTGGCTATGTTAAGAGCGGTCCAATTGAGAGGCTGGAAAATTCACTGTTTAGATAGCTCTGAACTCTTTTTAAAAGATAGTCAGACCTGGGGCCGCTTTAGATCTGTCAGCCTGAGTAGTGCTTTCGTAGAATCTCTTGACCACAAACGTGCAGATAATAATTGGTTTCAGCTCGGGGAAGTCGGTGAACTACCTTTATGTGAATTTGATGTTGTATTCATGCGCAAAGATCCTCCCTTTAATATGCAGTATATCTATACGACCTACCTGCTAGAAAAAGCCCAAGACACGACCCTCATAGTGAATGACCCGCAAAGTCTTCGCAACTGCAATGAAAAACTATTTGCAACGAATTTCCCCCAGTGCTGTCCACCATTGATAGTGAGCGCTAACTCTGAGCCTATTCGTGATTTTCAAAAAGAACAAGGGCACATGGTTTTGAAAAAATTGGATGGTATGGGTGGCAGCTCAGTATTTCGTGTTATGGATGGCGATCCTAATCTGGGGGTGATTATCGAGACGCTCACTGACCAGGGGCGCGAACCTATAATGGCACAGCAATACCTACCTGAAATCTCCGACGGTGATAAACGCATATTAATCGTCAATGGCAAGCCGCTTGACTATGCCCTGGCACGCATTCCCAAAAAAGGTGAAGCGCGTGCTAATCTTGCAGCTGGAGGAACTGGTCGTGGTCAGCCCTTAAGTGAACGTGACCGATGGATCGCCAACGAAATTGGCCCAGAATTGGTAAAACGAGGACTAATGTTTGTTGGCATTGACGTCATTGGTGATTATCTAACTGAGATCAATGTGACCTGCCCCACCTGTATTCGTGAACTTGATACCCAATTTTCACTCGATATTGCAGGTATGCTTATGGATCAAGTCCAGGCCAAACTAGCAAACAGCGAGTAGCTTTGAGAAAGCTGATTACGATATGCAAGGAATTGAGCACTGACGACTTTTAATACATGTAACGAGATGCAAAGTTAATGGAAAGCCAGCTCTCACCAACTATAACACCTCGGGACAGGCTATCGTTCACCTTGTTTATTGCCATTTCCCTCCACGCCGCCGTCATTCTAGGCATTACTTTCGGTTGGCAGATAGAAAAAAACCCCGCGCCCACAATTAAAATCACATTGGCAAACCATGATGATAACGAGGCGCCCAAAAAAGCGGATTTTGCAGCGCAAACTAATCAATTGGGTAGTGGCAACAAAGAAAAAGTTTTGGAGAAAACCACAACTGAAGAAGCCATTTTTCATTCAACGCAATTCAATCCGGTCACCGCGCATATTCAACAATCGCGCCAAACAGCCACCTCACAAACATCTGTAGTTACCACCACAGCTTCAGCTGATAACACGGCATCATATATTTCCCCCGTGCCTGAAACAGAAAAAATAGAGTTTGCGGGAGTGACAAAACAGAAAATATTTGATCTGAGCAAGGAAATTGCCAGTCTTGAAGCCCGATTGGATTCTGAGCAACAACGAGAAGCCAATCACCCAAGAATACGACGGTTAACCTCGGTTTCTGCGCGTAAAACCGTTGACGCATACTACCTGAACGCCTGGACTCGAAAGGTAGAGTCTGTAGGAAATATTAACTACCCTGGCGAAGCACGAAGACAGGACCTGTATGGAGAATTGCGGCTGTTGGTCACCATCACACCAGACGGTGCATTACGCGAAGTCAGCATACTTGAATCATCAGGACACAAAATTCTAGACGATGCAGCATTACATATCGTACGCATGGCGGCCCCATTCGCACCGTTTCCAGAAGAGATGCGCCGCTCTACAGATGTACTTGAAATTATTCGCACATGGCAATTTAGGAAAAATCGATATACATCCTCTTAACATATTCATGCGACAAATTCTCTGCAATTCAGGCAATCTATGCAATTATGTTCGAACACTTCTAAAATAATTGCGTTAGACCCATTTTAGTAGCCA
>JAHRWB010000005.1 GCA_019090385.1 Pseudomonadales bacterium
AATGTTTCTTAAGTGTATTAGCGTGCGCGATAGAGCAGTATGAGCTATTCAATGCCCTGGCCGCAGAGAGCGTCGCAAGCTCATAATGTTTGCGCGAAATCGTCTTCTTAATTGCAGATTGTAAATTGGCCCAAGCCCTCATGACCTTAGGGCGATGACAATAAACCTTTGCGTAATTCGGCACAAAACCAAAGGCTCCTTGTTGTCGCTCATACAATTCTCGTACTTCACCTTGCGCCTGTGAAGATGGCGTAGTTTCAATAAAACTCATAATTGCTCCCATATTTCTACGTTTCTGTTTTTAATTTCTTATTCTGAAATGACTAATCTGAATTTCTTCACCGTAATCCGCATAATCACCAGCCGTCCGTTGCGCACGAAACTCACCCCAATTAATAGAGCGATAGCGCGGGGGATTTGCGGCATCTACCATCGTACGCAGTGGCTCATAATCTGTGGTGTAAGTGGGATTAAAAAAGAAAGGAGCACTAAATCGTTCAATCTGATTAATGGGAGCAACACGATGCAACGGTGCCATATAGCGATCATTAGACCAGACTTGTATAACATCACCCATATGAACCAGCAGCGCATCTTCCCTTGCATCGACCAGGTGCCATCGACCCCCTTGATAAATTTCCAACCCTGGTTGCGAGTCTAATAACAATATAGTTAACCCGCCCGCATCAGTGTGAGCATTAACACCAAAGTCATCGCCGGGGCTGGCGGGGTAATGATTAAGCCGTAAAAAACTACTGTGAGACGGTAAAAAATTATCCGTTAGTTGTTGGGGCGCAAGCCCTAAATTAACCGCAATAGCACTTAATAAACTAAAAGATAATTTTTCAAACGCCTGATACATTGCTAATATAGCCAACTGAAATTCGGGCAAATCTGATGGCCATTGCGGCGTCCTACCCGCATTGTCGTTTGGACCATAATCGTAGACTTCTTTTTTGTCTCGAGTATTGTTGGTCAACTCTCGGTCATAAAAACCCCAAGGGTTCTCTGAAGTTCGGGAGATCAGATTTTTCCGAGAAACCGGTTGTCTAAAAAAAGCATGCATTGCTTGCTGCAGTGACTTAATTGACTGAGGATCAATACCATGCCCAACTACTTGAAACGCTCCCCAATTCCGACAAGCGTTGTCGAGTGCTCTTAGCGTCTCATCACTCAGTAGCCCCTGACTATTCATCGTGGTGCTGGAAGATTCCTGAGAAATATTAATAACGGGAAGATTTTTTTTAAACGTTGTTCTATTGATCGTTCTATCTGTTTTTCTATCCATTGTCCTATCCTCAAGCACTCTTTCGCGGGTGCAACCATTGCGGTAACAAGTCTGATGGATTGATTTTCATTGACTGGTCATAGTCGATACCCAGCTCGGTCAGCGCAGCTAACAAAGAACCATCTTCATAGATATCAAAAAGATCCATACCGCCACCAATGTGTCGACCGCCAATGAATATCTGGGGAATGGTGGGCACACCCAGTCGATGGGAAAGTACTTGACGAATTTCACCACCGCGATTATTTTCCTGATACGCTACAGAATCTAAATCAACACTTTCAAAAGGCACATTCAGGGCCTTAAATAATTTTCTCACCGACCAGCAAAATTCACACCATTCCAGGGCAAACATAGCTATGGGGTTAGTCTTGATTAAAGACTCCACCAACGATTCGGCGGTTTTATCGAGTGCTACGTTATCTTTTGCGATGCTTTCTTTTACAGGCTTCTCCTCATCAATTTTCTCAGCGACAGATGTCGCTGGCGCATTGTTAACGACAGGGTCTCCGGGGATAGAAAACTGAAAACCCGGCGTTGATTGGGAAATCTCTAACTCTTCAAGTCCCATATCTTCAGAAATCCCGTCAAACAAAAGCGTCGATAAATAACGTTCACCGGTATCTGGTAACATACAAACAATGTTCGTCCCCTGAGGAGAACGCTTTGCCACAGCTAGAGCCGCGCACAAAGTCGCACCGCTGGATATACCCACAAAAATCCCTTCCTTCCGAGCAAGATCACGAGATAACTGCAAAGCTGTATTACCATCTACCGGTTCAATCTCATCAATTAGTCCTTCCTTCATCGCCTCTTCAGTCAAATGGGAAATAAAGTCAGGACTCCAGCCTTGCATCAAATGTGGGCGAAAGTGAGGATGACTAGCATTCGGCATACCATCGTCATCGCGAGGTTGTTCAATACCACTACTTAGAATGGGTGAATTATCCGGTTCAGCCACAACAATTTTTGTACCGAGATCAGCTGCCTTTAATCCGCGAGCGACTCCTTTTAACGTACCACCAGTACCAAAGCCAGACACCCAATAGTGCAACTGGTCATCGGCAAAATCAGCAATGATTTCCTGGGCCGTTGTTTGAGTATGAATATCCGTATTGGCTTCATTTTCAAACTGCCGACATAAATAATAACCGTGGGCCCTGGCCAGCTCTTCTGCTTTGGCCAGCATCCCCGTACCTTTCTCGGCTGCAGGTGTTAACACCACCTTAGCCCCCAGGAAGCGCAATAGTTTGCGTCTTTCGATGCTGAAATTTTCAGCCATGGTGACCACCAAAGGGTATCCCTTTTGTGCACAAACCATAGCCAAAGCAATGCCGGTATTACCGCTAGTTGCCTCCACTACTGTTTGCCCAGGCTTTAGTGCACCGGTGCTTTCCGCCTTTTCGATTAGGGCTTTCGCCATGCGATCCTTCACAGAGCCCATGGGATTAAAGGCCTCCACTTTGACATACACATTCACGCCGGCAGGCGCTAGTTTTTGCAACTTTACCAAGGGTGTATCGCCAATAGTGTCTAAAATATTCTCAAAACGTGCCATGACGGCCTCCTTCAAATCAATGGTTGATGTCTCTGTACTTGTCTCAATCATGGGCGTGTAGCGAGTGATTCATCGTTAGAACTACCGTGGTATTTGTTTCGTTTTGCGTGTTATTTAATAAAATCATCAACTTAGGGGAGTGAATCAGGTTAGACTCAGACAATCTAGATTCATATACTTGCTATTCATCACACATGCTAAATACTGCAGGGCTGCTCAGGATGCCAGCACTAAAACTTAACTTCCTTGGCGAGCTCAAGGTTGTCCGAGACGACCAAGTACTCAAACTGCCCCCATCAAAAAAAACACGGGCGCTGCTTGCTTTCCTTTCCTTGAATAAACGAGCCTACCGACGCGAGCAATTATGCGAACTCCTTTGGGAGATACCCGACGATCCACGGGGTTCACTCCGGTGGAGTCTGTCCAAACTAAGACGCCTGGTGGATGATGAAGCCGTCACTCGAATAATTGCAGATCGCAACCAGGTATCTTTTGATGCCGTGGACGTGGAGATCGATGTCAACGACCTGCATTCACTGGCAAAAAACCTAGGCAAAGGTGGTGCCGATGCAATATCCACAGACGAACTGGTCAACGCTGCCGCCCAATTTGAAGGCCACTTCCTGGAAGGTCTGGATCTTCCAAATTTTCATGATTTCTACACCTGGTGTGTTGCGGAACGTGAACAGGCCGCCAAATCTCAGGCCAGTGTTCTCCATGAACTCATTCAACGTTTCGAAGCGCAATCAGAGGAATCATTATCCTATGCACGCTCTCTGGTGAGTTTGACACCCTATGATGAATCGACCAGAGCCATGCTGATCAAGCAGTTGGTGGCAATAGGACGGAGTCAGGAAGCCGAGCAACAATATCGTCAAGGCATAAGATTGTTGGAAGAAATTGGAGCGGAAGATTCAGGACTATTGTTTAATGCCTGGCGGGGTAAACCAGGCGGTCGTTCCTCAAGTGCTGAATCTCTAGATGCGCAACTATCTAATACCCCCTTTCCGGTCGACGTCTCTCTCAATAACAGCACCCTGGTCGGACGAGACGACGAAGTGAAACACCTCTCCAACCTCTTTGCTCAAGTGACTCAGCGCAACGAAGCACAATGTGTTTTGGTTCGCGGAGAGCCGGGCATTGGTAAGAGTCGATTATTGGAATTCACTGTTACCCTGGCGAAAGAAGCGCAAGCCTGCCTGCTACACGCTGAAGCATTTGAAACAGAAGTGATTCGCCCCTTTGCATTATGGAACGACGCCATCCGCCGTTCACCATCGCTGAGGCAGTTGCCAACACTATCGGATCTGCTCAGCGGGGATGATCGTACCTCCCGCGATCAAATGTTTGCCGGGCTCAGTGATTTTATTTCGCAACAAGTGTCCACTGAACCCCAACGCCCCGTTGTTGTTATCTTTGATGACGTACAGTGGTGCGATGAATCCAGTGTCGCAGCATTACACTACGTGGTACGTATGAATAGACATCAACCACTATTCGTTGTCGGGGCTGCAAGGGAAACTGAATTACGCGACAACAACGCTATGTTAAAAGCCGTTCGAGGGTTACATCAGGATGGTTTACTCCAGGAACTGAAACTCGAAGCTCTGACAGAAACCGCATTACAAGAACTCATCACATTGCACGCCCCGGGCGTGAATATAGAACGCTTAAGTCATCAATGCGCCGGCAACCCACTATTAGCCATTGAACTTGCCCGCGCCGAGACCACAGGGGATAGCGGCGAGTCCCTCAGCAAATTAATGCAAGAGCGTATCTCACGTTTTGACGTGAATGCGGTTGAAACTTTACTGTGGGCATCAGTACTGGCACCGCAAATCGATGTGAATTCCCTTGAACGCGTCACCGGTTTAGACGGAATGGCATTGGATAGCGCATTAGAAGTGGCCGAGCGGCAGGGCATATTAAAACCTGCAGACCGAGGATTTAGTTTTTCACATCACTTAATTGCCCAAAGTATTTATGGTGATATTTCACCAACCCGGCGACAAGTCATGCATCGACGAGTCGCCGAAATGCTAGAAGTGGAAACTGCATTGGATTTAAAACTGGCTTCAGATCTGGCTTATCACGCGTCCAAAAGTGGTGACCCCACGTTGGCCGCGCGGGCATCAGTATTTGCCGGACGACTTTGCCTGCGTTTTTTCGCCAACGAAGACGCCCTCATCTTAGCCCGTCAAGGTTTACAATACGCAGAAAAACTATCCGATGCCGATAGAGTTTGCTTGACCCTCGATCTAAACGAAATTCAATTAACCGCTGCGCCCTTAGAGAACTGGCAAGCCGCTGCCACAAACTATGTCAACCTGGCGGAGCAAGCTATAGACTACGGCGCACTCCCTTACGCGCGCCTGGGTTATCAAATGGCCAGTTATGTTCGATGGATGAATGGCCAATGGACCGACGCACAACGAGACTCTCTACAAGCAGAGCGAGTCACTCGTAGCGGTAGCGATGAAGATCACATCCTGGGAATGGCCGAAACGGCCAAGTGTCTGGCATTACTGGAAAAAAACTTATCCCAGGCCGACGCTATGTTAATGGAAGCCAGCTCACTGGCCGAACGCAAGCAAATTGATTCACCTGCCATTCGAGTCGCATCAGGGATACTTCGCTACCATGAAGACAAGCTCGACGAATCAGAAGAACTCTTGCAAGAAGCACGACTCAATTACAAGTCACTAGGCGATAGAATTAACGAATTCCTGGCCAACGAATATCTCGCCATGATCGACATCGAGCGTGGCCATTTTAAATCCGCACAACAATGCTGCCAACAGTTGTTACGTATCGGAGAAAAATTACGGGATGGCAGTGAAGAGCCATTCGCCCGAGCTTTACAGGCATTGTGCGAATATGCACTCACGGATAATGATGAATTCCTCGCCGGGCCACTGGGAGACTTACGTGATGTAGACGCCAAACATCGACTCGCCTACGTACTCACCAGAGTCGCATTAATAGATATACAGCAGGGCAAAATAGAAGCCGCCATCGAACGTGCCACCGAAGCACTGGGCTATACCGAAATATTAGATCGCCCCTCTGAAAAAATGCTCGCCCATGTCGCCCTGGCGCAAGCCAATCAGCAAAAGCAAGCCAATCAGCAAAAGCAAGGCTATCAAAAAAAACAAGATAAGGCTGCATTGACCGCCTTCGATAAAAGCGTAGCCGCCATTGCTGCGCTGGACCAACCAACCATAGCCAAATGGGCAAGAGATCGTGCGGCACCGTTTAAAACAACGGATGTTCAGGCTTCAAGAGAATCCAATAAGTAAAGAAGAGTAACCTGTCATGATAAAAATAATCGTCTATCGAGAATTCGAAGCGCCTAGAAAATTGGAAGAAGTAAAGACCTCCATCAATGAAGCCACCGGCTGCTTACATCTCTGGAATGTTAAATGGCATGAAAGCTTTCTATCTGAGGACGGTACCAAAATGATTTGTTATTTTGACGCGCCAGATGCGGAATCCGTCAGAACTGCCATACGACAAGACGGCCCATCGAAGACGGTGCAGGTTTGGCCCGGTACTGTCCACGAAGGACCTTCCGACGCTTCAATCAATGTAGTCGTTGAACGCAATTTTGATGAAGCAATATCCGTCGAAGCCGTGCAAGCAATGGAAGACAAAGGTGCGTGGTGCTTGGATATGTATCAAGTCGTTTTTGTCCGCACCTACTTTTCAGCGGATAAAAAACGAATGGTTTGTCTCTATAAGGCCCCGGACGCCGAATCCGTGCGTGTAGCACAGCAAAAAGCCAATATGCCTGTATCTGCTGTATGGGCCTGTAATGCTATGAACCCTTCCTCTATCTAACCCAAACTCATCACCGGGTGGGCCATGCCCACCGCCTCAAACGCAAAATCACACTCAACTCCATAAAAAACCACGAAGCCTTCCACGCTGGATTCCACGTTCATCGTCCATTGTTAGTGCATCAGGACAGCAACCAAGCCTGAGCAGAAAACTAATCATTAGCAATGATTAGTTCACACACTTAAACAAATGGAAAAGGAAAAAACGATGAACTCATATACTAAAGTTGTCGACAACGGCGTAAACGTAGACGCGCTACTGGGTGCTAGAGAACAACTCACCGATGCACCACAAGCCGCACAATTCACATGGCGTGCCACCTGTGAATGGGTCAAAGGCACCCACAGCCGATCCGAAATCGAAGGCTACTTCGGACTAGGCGAAGAGCAAAAGCACAAAACCAGTTTTTGTTTCGATGCCGACCATCCAGAAATATTCGCCTCTGAAGACCATGGAATAACACCCGTAGAATATGTATTAGTTGGGTTAGCCAGTTGCTTAACCGCCGGCATCGCATCTGTCGCTCAAAACCGCAACATCCAATTGCATTCCGTCAAAGCCACCCTGGAAGGCAACATGGATATCCAGGGCATACTGGGCATTGACAGTGACGTACGCAACGGATTCGACGGAATCAAAGTCGTATACGACATCAAAGCAGACGCCACACAAGATGAGATCGATGGGATCGTCGCTCAATCACAAAAGCGCTCTGCTGTTTACGACATCATCACCAATCCATCTAATATCACGGTTGAAACAAAATGAAACTGACTAACAGGCTGGCTCTGCAGCCAAACTCGCTCTTACAACCATTCAAGGGAAGCGTCACTACGCTGATCATCGGTGCGGGACAGGCAGGACTTGCCATGAGCCGCTGTCTCACACAACGTGCAATAGACCATGTTGTGCTGGAACGCGGCAAAGTAGCGAACTCCTGGCGAACAGAACGCTGGGACTCGCTACGCCTGTTAACACCGAACTGGAAAAATAGTTTACCCGGCTATCGTTATCAAGGGGACAAGCCTAATGACTTTATGACGACACCGGAATTTGTCCAGTTTATACAAAACTATGCAGAGACAATCTCGGCACCTGTGCATGACGGCGTCACTGTCACCGCCGTCGATGCCATTGAAAACGGATACCGAGTCACAACCAACGTCGGACAATGGCAGTGTCGATCACTGGTCGTTGCCAGCGGCGCCTTTAATATTCCCAACGTCCCATCCGTCAGCAAAGCAATACCAACATCTATAGAAACATTAACAACACACCAATACCTAAACCCAACACAGTTGGAGGAAGGCGGAGTCTTGATCGTCGGTGGCTCCGCCACCGGTTTGCAACTGGCGGAAGAGATACAACGTTCAGGACGAGAAGTGACGCTCTCCGTTGGAGAGCACGTACGCATGCCACGTTGCTATCGAGGAAGAGATATATTCTGTTGGATGGACGACACAGGGATCTCACGTGAACACTACACCTCATTCGATGACGTCAACAGAGTTCGTAAACTACCGTCCCCGCAGCTTGTTGGCACACCGGAACATAGCACTCTGGATTTAAACAAACTGAGAGCATCCGGCGTAAATATTGTGGGGCGTTTTTGTGGACTGAACAACTCTGGCTCTAACACAAGTGGCCTTAACAAGTGCGAAGCCCAATTCTCAGGAGCTTTAAACAATATTTGTAAAATGGCTGACCTTAAAATGAATCGACTACTCGACACCATAGACACCTGGATAGAAGACAAGGCAATCACAACCGGGATCGATCAACCCGAACGCTTTGAACCAACAATCGTCGATAAATCACCGACACTGAGCGTAGACCTGGCAAGCGGTAAAATTAAAACTGTAATATGGGCGACTGGATATCGCCCTGATTATTCCTGGTTAAACCTGCCAGTACTCAATCGTAAGGGACTTTTTAATCATGATGGAGGTGTTGTTAATGCTCCAGGACTTTATACCATCGGATTGCCGTTTATGCGCACACGGCAGTCTAGCTTTATCGGTGGTGTTAGTGATGATGCGTATTACTTGAGCGATCATCTGACCTCGTATTTGGATGCATCCTTCAAGCCTTCATTTAACGCGACAAGTTAGTCCTGTCGCGTTGTTTTATGAATATTTAATTATTAATACATTCATCCAGAGGAGTCCAATATGTTTATGATTGAGTATAAAGACATTGGGTGGTGGTATTGGCTGGTAACTGCAGGGCTGCTTACCTATGGCGTATCGGGCCACTCGA
>JAHRWB010000134.1 GCA_019090385.1 Pseudomonadales bacterium
CCGGTTGGGGTTATTCCTATATGGATCATACCGGTGGGTATTACATGGTCATGGCCATACTTATGGCCATGATTCATAAGCAAAGGACCGGCGAGGGTCAGTGGGTGGATATGGCCACCACGGAGTCCGCTCAATGCTTGCACGGGCCAGCATTGCTTGACTGGACAGTGAATAAGCGGCCCACACGTCAGGCTTCCCCGGCCAGTAGTAATCGAAATATTTGGCCGGCGATGGCACCGCATGGTATTTATCCCTGCCAGGGTGAAGATGAATGGCTGGCGATTTCCTGCCGAGATGAGGACGACTGGCAGTCGTTCGTAACACTCGTGGATGAATCCTGGTGTCAGGAGTCTGTGTATCTGACATTGGCATCACGTCTGGAACACCAGGATGCGCTAGATCAGCAGGTGGCACTCTGGACAGCGAAAGGGCAGAAATTTGCCCTGGCCGATGAGCTTACGCAGGCCGGAATTCCGGCTTCTGCGGTGAACAAGCCCGAGGAGCGTATCGACCTGGATTCAAGCACTGGAAACTTTGGGCTTTGGCCAACGATACATCACACGAAAATGGGTGATGTACGTGTGGATGGCCAACCTGTTCACTTTTCTGAGACAAACTGGCAGATGCGTAACGGGGCACCTTGTTTGGGCGAGCATACACAACAGGTGTTAACGAATTTATTGGGCTATTCAATAGATGAAGTCGAACAACTTAGACAGGAGGGGGTAGTATGACTGCACTAAGTGGTTTGCGCGTTCTTGAACTGTCTAATGAACGTCTGGCCTATGCGGGTAAATTGCTGGCCGACATGGGGGCCGATGTTATATTGATTGAGCCGCCTGGCGGCGATTGCGCGAGGCAGTATCCACCTTTTTTAAACGATGAGCCAGGGGACGGGCGGAGTTTGTATTGGTGGCACCACAATACCAGCAAACGTGGTATCGTTTTGGACCTGGACAGTGAGCCTGGCCTTGAGGAATTCAAAAAACTAATTGCTACCGCAGATATTTTGATTGAATCTGAACCTCGCACCCGACTATCAACGCTAGGTATAGACTATGTGCAACTGCAGAAAATTCGTCCTGATTTGATACATGTAGCCATGACGCCTTTTGGCCGCGACGATCCAAAAAGTGATTTACCGGTAACCGATCTGACGTTAATGGCCGGTGGTGGCCCTCCTTGGTCTTGTGGGTACGACGATCATTCACTGCCGCCAGTTCGGGGTGCAGGCAATCAGGGGTATAATACCGGATGTCATTTTACTGTAATGTCGTTATTGACCGCGATTTTGTACCGAGGGGTGAGTGGTGCTGGGCAGTTTATAGATGTCAGCATGCATGCGGCGCTTAATGTTACTACTGAAGCAGCCAGTTATTCCTGGCTGGTCGCACAGAAAACCGTCCAGCGGCAAACCGGGCGTCATGCTTCAACCAGTCCATCTATGGAAAGCCAGATTCTATGTGCGGATGGACGGTACGCTAATACAGGTGTGCCGCCCAGGTTTCCTCATGAATTTGGAAAACTGCTAGATTGGATGATTGAACTGGACCTGAAAGATGATCTGCCAGAAGCGGTTTTTCTTGAAATGGGCGCAAACTGGGAGGGTGCCTTCGACCTTTCGCAGATAGGCAAGGATGATACGGTAACGGCCATATTTGGTGCCGGACGAGAAGCCTTGACCTTGATTGCCTCACGCGTATCTGCGCAAGATTTCTTTTTTGGTTGTCAGACCGTAGGCTTGTCGGTTGGTGCAATTAATTCTCCTGAAGAAGCTTTCGAAGACCCCCACACCAAAGCAAGGGGGTTTCAAGTTACGGTGGAACATGAGGCCTTAGGTGCAAGTTACCGTTACCCGGGTGCGCCGTATCGTTTTGAAAAAACTGCTTGGGATATATCCAGGGTTGCGCCAAAGCTGGGAGAGCATACTGAAGAGATTCTTGGCGAGCTCTAACGAGCCAGGTTTATTTTTCGTGAATCTGTTTTTATGAACCGGGATTTTGGAATATCGAATTGTTGGAATAAATAATTTTCCCAGCGCTAAGAGTCAGCGCAACTTTTTCCTTTCTCAAACTGTTTCTGGCTTGAGACCAGGGCAGGGACAGCAGGCAGAGGTCCGCGTCTATCCCAACGGCGATACTTCTTTCGTCAGCCCCGGGCTCAGCGGGATGGGTGGTAAACAGCTTTAGTGCCTGCTCAGGTGTTAATGCTTCATCTTCTCCCAGATACTGCCCCTTGGCCGTTTTTCGATTGACCGCGGCTGTCATTGCCAGCCAGGGGTCTGGGTCGCCGTAGGGTGCATCGGTGCCGCCGCCGAGAGGTATGCCGGCTTGCAGGAATCCATTTGCGCGATAAAGCAATGCATGGTCTGAATTATCCAGATCCTCAATGTATTGATCTCCTCGTTCCTGGATAAAGTTGGGTTGTGTCACGACCGTAACACCCGTTTCCTTAAGCAGGGGAAGAATGTGATCGGGTGTTATTGATGCATGCTCGATGCGGTCGCCACTATGGCTGCCGGCTTCTTTTAAGGCTGATAAGGCAAATACCAGTTCTACTTCGGTCACACAATGTATGGCCACGCTTCTGTTCTGATCATGAGCAGTGCCAATTTGCCGTATCAAGTCATCAAAGTCCGGCAGCCTATAATCATCCAGCAACACCTTATATGCACCCAGCTGTAGACGGGTATGATTTGCAGGCAGCAAACTGAGTTGCCCCATAAGCCTTACCTTTTGCATTAAATCGCCTTGGTTTATGAGCTTGCAGAGCAGCGCCTTGAGCGCTTCATCATTGCTATAACTGGTGTCGGTAATACCAGTGATGCCAAAACTCGCCAAGTGTTTTGAGGCGAGTTTGATATCGGGTGGAAAGGATTGATCAAGTTGGGTTCTTAACCAGTGATCCATGCGGAATAATCGACCACTGGCTTGTCCGTTGGCATCCAGCTCGATGCCTTCCTGAGCGTGATTATGGTCGAGCTTGAGGAGCTCAGCGGCCAGACTATTCAGGAACCACATTTTCCCACTACGGTGCTGAATCCTAACTGGCCTGTCGGGCAGTAAGTCGTCAAGTTGGGAACGATGTAACAAGCCGGCTATGGATTCATGGTAGCCAATGCCACGCACCCAACCGTTACCGTCAGCCTTGCTCAATACCGCTGCAAGGGATTGTAAACTGTCAATTTTCGCTGGACTACAGTCGACAGATTGCAAGGATGCGGCCAGCGCAAACAAATGCATATGGTGGTCATGCAAACCCGGGCAAAGCACGCCGCCTCGGGCCTGAATAACTTTTTCACCAGGGTTGGGGTCAAGGCTGGGCGCAATAGCAACGATTTTTCCTTCGCGGCAGCGCAGGTCTAACAGATGCACTTTCCCATACCGACTCTCGGTCGAGTAAATTTCAGCCTGTTTGATGAGCAGCACGGGGTTCTCTAATTATGCTGGCTGTATCTGCACCCAATATTGCAGCTTGCTGCCTAATTATCGGGCAGAATGATTCAGCCTGCAAATCAATGGGCTTGGTGGCATTAGAAAAATCCATAACATGTCGTGTGACGGCAGCAAGAGACACGTCAATGAGTACGCTTTGTCTTTTTTGCCAGTATGCAATTGCAGCCAGTGCTGCATGCATGCCTGTTAAGGGGTCGCTAAGTGCATCGCCAATAAAGACGGGTCCATTATGGGTGGTTAAATATGCGCCTGCAGCAATAGCAGCATCATCACCAAAGCCCACCCAGTTTGCCTGGGGCTCGTCGCGGCCGTAGGCAGTAATGCTGATCCATACCTGTCCCGGATTTTGTGCGAGGATTTCTCTTGCATCAATACCCATTTGCAACAGTGCCCTGGGGCGGGAGCTTTCTATGACGATGTCTGCTCGATGGAGGAGGTTTGATAAACTGGATATACCTGATGAACTGGTTAAATCGAGGCTAACGCTGGCTTTTCCTGCATTCATGAGATTAAAGAATTCAGGGCTGCCTTCGCGACTGGCATCCGGGCGCTGATTGCTTTCTACTTTGATCACTCGGGCTCCCGCGCTTTGTAGCAACGAAGAGCACAGTGGACCAGCCCACAAGGAAGACAAATCCACTACCAGAGGCTTGTTGGCACGCAATGGATCTGTTTTAGCTAACCGGTTTGTTGCAGATGCGGGACTAAAACGGCTTGTACTGTGCCAGCTATTACTTTTATGGGCGTTGCAGACTGACACCGGCAGGCCCATCAGTTGACCCCGGTCCGCCATTTCCATGCCACACCGGTTTTGCAGTGCCATGGCTATCGCTGTCCAGTCATTGCTCGGGATGGGGTGTTGCAACCAGGCTGGCATTAGTTCCCAGTCTTCATTTCTGGCAAGATTAAGCGCAATCCAACTAGATTTGGTGGCAAGCAGCCTGCAACTGCCATTGGCGGAAATTTGTGTTGGCGTAGCTAAATGTGAAATATAGGCGCGTTCAGTGAGCAGGGCAGCGCCCTGTATGCCGGCCAGTTTTGCGCTTGGTGCCAAAAGCCTGTACGTATCAAGCACAGCATCTGCACAACTTTGTATACCTGCGGGTTGCATTATCGTTTGTAGCGGTATTTGTTTTGTTGTTTGTATTTCACCGCTCGTAGGGAGGGTACTGGGCGCAGGTTGTCGTGCACGCGCCGGCAATAGAGGCATGTTTTTTCGCACGATATCCTGCCCAAGCCCCAGGTCCAGCTTCAGATCTTTAAGCAGTTTGAGGGCGTAAACGGGGATACCTTTATTGTTTGGGTTCATTACATGAGTATACTCAAGAAGTGGAAGATACCGTGAAAATTTCAGAATTGCGATTGCTGCAGGCCTCTGCAAATCGATTTGATGACTATTCCGTGGTATTTGATCGACCGTATATGATTGTTGACCTGGATGAGTCAGATAATTCAGGCAGTCTGTTACAGCCAAATTGCCCCGTTATAGCAATGACCGATAATCTTGAATCGCTGCCGGCTATTGTAGATATACCCGTGCAGGACGAGCAGGAAATGCAGATTATCAAGCAAGCTGTTCGAAACAGCCCTGTTGCTGCAACAATCCTGGTTCAGCTATTGCGTCACAATGAGCAGAATAGTGTGGCTCAGGGTTTGTTCGCAGAATCTTTATCTTATTCCTGTCTGCAGAACGGCACCCAGTTTCAAAATTGGTTGGTGGGCAGAGTAAAAAAGCCCAAACCGCTTGTAGATTCAAGCCAGTTAGTCCTGATGGAACGCAACAATGATCATCTTGACATTACGCTAAATCGTCCAGAAAAGCGTAATGCCTACTCTGCAGAGTTACGTGATGAACTTAATGAAGCGTTGCTTCTTGTACATGCTGATAGCTCCATCAAACGGGCAACTATTGCCAGTGCCGGTGAGTGTTTCAGCGCAGGTGGTGATCTGGACGAGTTTGGTAGTGCAAAAGATGGCGCTTATGCGCATATAACGCGCCTGACCAGAAACAATGGTGTGTTACTTGATGAGCTGCGCAGCAGAGTTGAATTTCGTTTGCACGGCGCCTGTATTGGAGCAGGTATTGAAATGCCATCTTTCGTGGATCACGTAATAGCTGATTCGAACAGTTTTTTTCAGTTGCCGGAAGTTGCCATGGGGCTGATTCCGGGTGCCGGGGGTACGGTTAGTATCCTGAAACGTATTGGACGCTTAAAAACCGCCTTTATGGCAATATCTAACCAAAGAATCACTGCGGAAAAAGCCTTGTCTTGGGGCTTGATAGATGAGATCAGTGGGTAGATAGTGTTCAGTCTTCGTTTTAGGCAGAAAATATGAGCGTCGGCGGCTAAAATTTGCAGTAGCTACTTGGAATAAAATAAAAATAACAGGCCAGAATAAAATAAAAATAATAGGAGAGTGTTATGAATTGGCGTGATTTATGTGGTTCAAAACTGGTTTCAGCAGAACAAGCGGTAGGACAGATTAAATCTGGAAATACAGTCTCTGTTGCTCCCTATACAACTACCCCGTTGACATTGTGTGCTGCCCTGGTGGCATCAGCTCGCAAACGCAAACTTGAAGGGGTTTCTATTGAGCATCTGGCGGCCAATTTCGGTTGGACAGAATCCAATTTGCAGGGTGTTATTCGACTATCTGACAATTATGCCACGCCACTAAATCGGGTAGCCTGCCATGCTGGAGAAATGAACTATATCCCCGTGGGCTTGTGGGAGAGTTATCAGCTTCCTGCGGGCTTTACTTCTACACCAGATGTATACATGGTGCCGGTATCACCACCGAATAAAAAGGGTTTTTGTAGTTTTGGGACTGGTGTCTGGATGTCTCCAACGCTTATCCGTGGTGCGAGCCTGGTTATTGCTGAAGTAAGAGAAGAGTTTATTCATACTTTTGGTGAAAATTACGTGCATATGGATGAAATTGACTTTTTTGTCGAGGGTGAATCATTTAGCAATGGTGGCGATGCAGGCGCCGGGTTGAGTGAGGAAGAAATATCTCAGGTAGAAACTATTTGCACGTCTGTGGCGGTAGAACTAATCAACGATGGGGATACCTTGCAAATGGGCGTAGGTACGGTATCAGCATCTCTGGGTCAGTTTCTCGATTTTCGCAATGACCTGGGCATTCAAACCGAGCTGATTACTGGCGGTGTGGGGGAGTTGGTTAAGCGTGGCAATGTAACTGGCGCCAGGAAAACACTACACCCTAACAAGGTGGTTGGTAGCGCTATTGTCGCGCTCAACGATCAAGAGCTGGCCGAGATTGACGAGAACCCGGTTTTTGAACTATACGATTTTGGCTATACCGATGATCTCAGACGATTGATTACCCAGGATAATTTTGTCGCAATCAATAATGCCATGGTAGTTGATTTAACCGGGCAGGTTTCTGCTGAGGCTTTTGACCATCGTGCCTATACAGGGGTTGGTGGACAAACTGTCTTTATGATCGCCGGCGCCTATTCACCGGGCGGAAAATCAATCAGTGTTGTGCCCTCAAGTTCTGTTCCCAGCGGAACGGGTAAACGGGTATCACGAATAGTGCCCACTCTGGCTGCTGGTACGCCGGTTACGGTGCCAAGGACCTATATCGACTATGTTGTTACAGAGTTTGGTATTGCAGAATTAAAAGGCAAGTCGGTGGTGGAGAGAGCACGTAGCTTATGTGAAATAGCTCATCCCGATTATCGGGATGAGCTACGGGCCAGTGCACGGGAAATGTACGGTGCTTGAGTGAGTTTACTATGCGATTAGCTCTTCCCGGATGACTCTTCTGAGTAATTTTCCAGTTGGGTTATAAGGTAATTCATCTTTATAGTGGATTACCTGTGGAACACGGGAGGAGCGCAAGCGGTCTTTGACCCAGCTTCGCAGTTCGTCTTCGCTGGCTGAAGTGCCGGGTTTTAATACCACGGCCATTGCGACTGCTTCACCCCATTGCTCGTCAGGTATGCCGACAATTGCGACATCGGCAACGGCTTTGTGTTGTAACAACACGTCTTCGATTTCGCCAGGAGAGAGGTTTTCACCTCCTCTTACAATAACGTCATCCGCACGACCATCGAGAAACAAATAACCTTCGCTATCGGTATAACCCCGGTCTCTGGTCGGAAACCAGCCATCTTCGGAGGAAACCTTGCCGATACCCCGATATTCTCCGGATACCTGCTCGCCACGTACAAATATTTCACCCGCTGTGTCGATGGGCAATACATTGTTGTCATCATCGCGGATTTCGATCTCTATACCGGGCATGGGAACCCCAACTGAAACCAGGCGTCTGCGAGCGTATTTGTCTTCGCTGGCAGCAGCAGTGCGGTGTTCCTCGGGGCCCAGTACACTGATGGTCGAGCTGGTTTCAGTTAAACCATAGGCGTTGGTAAACTCGGTATCTGGAAACAGTGCCATTGCGCGTTCCAGTACAGGTAGTGGCATTTTCCCACCGCCGTAAGATAAGGAACCAAGGTCTGGCAGGTCCGCGGTACTCTGACCATCCAATGCTTCTATAATTTTGGAAAGCATGGTCGGTACCACGAAAGCGGTGGTGATCTTTTCAGATTTGGCAAGCTCAAGCCAGGCCTCAGCACTGAATTGCGGTAACTGTACAACCCTTCGTCCGGAATAGACGGAACTTAGCACGGCCATAATACCAGCAATGTGGTATGGCGGAACACAGACCAGCGCAGCTTCATGTTCCTCGGCAGAAGCAAATTCCACGGAACCCAAAAGGTAGGAGACCAGATGTTTTTGTCTGAGAATAGCGGCCTTGGGCTCTCCCGTGGTACCACTGGTAAACAGCAAGACGGCCACATCTTCCGGTTCCATTGACCAGGCATCTTCCGGCTTTGACTGGGCGTCAAAGTTTTCAAGAAATGCGCCCCGGGTCACCGGTGTAATGCCTTCACGATTGGTGTAGACCTCTTCATGGTCGTCATGGGTAACCAGGTAAGTCGGTGTAATTCGCGTTAACAGTGCTTCAATTTCTGCTTCTGTGAGCCGGTAATTCAAGGGTACAAAGGGCAGACCAGCCCAGGAACTGGCAAATATGCCAATAGGCATGGCCAGACTGTTTACATCACGAATTGCAAAATGATCGCTGGTGGTCCCTTGTGCTGCTAATGCAGCACTACCACTTTGATCGAAAAGTTCCTGGTAGGTAATAGAGGAACCGTCTTCTGAATTGGTGAATGCTATTCTGTCGGCGAAGGCGGAATTCGCCATTTCCAATATCATCATAAGATTCATTATATCTACCTCTGTCTTTGTATCTGTATTAGGCCAATTAGTCGGTTTTGGGTAATTTTTTGGCATCTTTAAGCGCCAGAGGGGTCCCATCAATCGCTAGAGAGCCTTCACCAGGTTTTACACAGAGAAGCTCCATGGTGGCATCTGCGGTGACATAACGTTTACCAATCTGAACCCCGCCTTGATGATCGGGATCGATGGCACTTTTTTCTCCGCCGCTACCGGCTGCTGCCATAGGGGCGCCGCCACAAGTCAGATTGATATCCCCGTCTGATGCGCTGATGACCATGACCTCTGCATTGCATACGCTGCTCCCTAGCCGGGTGCCTGTTTTGAGTTGCATCTACGAATTCCTTATTAGCTAATGATTCAAGATCACGATTCTAAGCTGAAAATGGGGTGCAGATAAATACCTACTTTTATAACACCCTGTGAGTTTTCGGTTTTTTGGCCTGAAAGGGCGTCCGGAATGAGCGCGTTTGCCGTCTAATCAGCTTATTGCTGGCAAGGTCGGGGAGAATACCTGCCTCGCACAAATTGATTTTTCAGGTAAATTCGAGGAAGGTAGGAGGTACAAGGGAGTATGCCATACGCGATGATTTCAGCAGACTGATACTTAAGACATCTTGGGATGATCAGTATGGGTTCGGAATATACAAAAGATTAATAGCCTCATTTTGGGCTAGTAGTGGGCTGTAGCGACTATCTAGTGATGAAATTGCGGTGAAAAAGGAGGTTTCTGATATCAATAATCTAGATCCTGAAATTGGTCCTGTGGTTGATGCGGACGGTCATGTGCTGGAGCCCGCGGACACCTGGGAGAAGTATATTGAACCAAAATATCGTGATCGGGCGATTCGTATAGCCCGCGATGATGCTGGCAAAGAAGTTTTATTGATCGACAATAAACCCATGGAATCATTACGCGGCCAATTGGGTGCGCTGGGTGGTATTGAACTAGAGCCCGGTGAATTAGCGACCCGTGGTGAATATACTTATGCTGATGGGTCGCCACCAGGTGGCTATGACCCTCATGCAAGGCTTAAAGTTCTGGATGAAGAAGGCATTGACCGGGTTTTACTGTATCCGACCATAGGTATTTGTTGGGAGGGTAATGTCAGTGACGGCAAACTAGCGACTGCATATACCCAGGCTTACAATAAGTGGATTGCAGATTTTTGTCGGACAGACCCCTTGCGGCTGGTACCGATCGCGCATATTTCATTGCTGGATCCTGAGGGTGCGGCACTAGAGGTGGAGCGTGCGCGCAAGGATGGTTGTGTGGGTATTTATCTGTCGCCTGACGTTGCTGCCAGAGGCGGACGGTCTTTGACAGATCCTGCATTCCGGCGGTTTTTTGAAACAGCGCAGTCCCTTGAAATGCCCGTTGGTTTTCATGTGGTTGTTCGTGACAAACCTGCATTTTCGGATATTTCCGGCAGCGGAGCAGAATCGGCGCTGTTCTTTTTTGCTTTTCTGGCAATAGATGTAATGGCTGCTTTTACGCATATGATATCTGCTGGTGTGTTTGAGATGTACCCTCGATTAAAGTGTTCAGTACTTGAAGCGGGGGGGAACTGGATCGCTGCCTGGCTGGATCGCATGGATCACAAATACGAAGTGATGAAAAACGTCACGCCTTTCAAGCTTAAACCCAGTGAATATTTTTATCGTCAGTGCCTTATATCAATGGATCCTGACGAATCCATGACTGCTCAGGTTGTAGAGCATATTGGTGCTGACTATGTGACATGGGCATCGGACTACCCACATATTGATGCTTCAATGGGGGTGGCCAGGGAGATACGCTCACGCCTATCCAGCTTGCCTCTGGAATCCCAGAGAAAAGTACTTGGGGAAAATATTATTCGTTTCTATGGATTACCAGAATCATGAAATTTGGCATTTTGCAATTTTTTAGCTGGCCTGAACGCCGGGTTTCATTACCCACGGTGTATGAACGTGCGCTTGAGCGAATACAGATCATGGATTCGACCGGTTACGATGCGGTCTGGTTAGCTGAGCATCATTTTAGTGGTTATAGTGTTTGCCCCTCAGTACATATTATGGGTACTCATGTAGCGGCCACTACAAAGAATATTCGGATAGGGACGGCGGTATCATTAGCGGCATTTTACCACCCTCTGCGCCTGGCAGAAGAAGTGGCATTGATGGATATGTTGTCTGGTGGACGAGTAAATTGGGGAGCGGGTCGCGGCTTTGATAAGAAGGAATTGGAGTGCTTCGATATTTTGCCAGAAGAAAGCTACGAAGTATTTCACGAACATATCGATATCGTGATGGCTGCCTGGCGCGATGAAAAGCTAAACTTCAAGGGCAAGCGCTACGAGTTTAAGGATGTGGAGGTACTTCCAAAACCCCTGCAGGAGAATCTTCCTGTCTGGATAGCTTCATCCTCCAATGAGGCCATTACCTGGGCTGCGGAGAAGGGACATGCTATTTTGATGGACCCCCATGCCACTCATGTGACTATTGCCTCAAAGTATCAGGATTACCGCACCCAGTTAGCAGCCAATGGTCATACGCTTAAACAGGATATTCCTATGGCGCGTTTGATGGCCATAGCGCCGACAGAGAAAGAAGCGCTGGAAATTGCCAAGTCAGGGGCAGGGTGGATTTACGATGCCTACGCTAACCCCAATGTGGCTGCGACTGGTAAGAATGTGGGTTCTCATCAAAAAGAGCTTCAGAAACTGGATGACCCTGTAGCACGTTATATGGATGGGGTTGTTGTATATGGCACTCCAGAGCAGGTCGTAGATAAGTTAAAAAAACTCGAAGAGACATTGCCGCTGGAATATTTGCTCGCCGCACCGCTCAGTCATGAGACATTTCTTTTGTTGACCGAGGAGGTCATGCCGCATTTTCTGTAACATAATATAAACGGTGCTGTGGTGGTATTGTTTGCACATATGCAGATATGCCGCTATAGCTTGAATAAAAAAAGGTTTGATTAACAAAAATTACTAGGGAGATCTGTATGGCATTGCTGACAGATGAGCACAAAGCTGCGATTGGTAACAAAAGTAAAGCTGTATCCGTCGAGGTCAGTCGAAGGGATATTATTAAATATTCGGTCGCTACGGAGCAACAGCAAGCGCGATTTTTAGCAGGCGATGAAGCACCGCCACTTTTTGTTTTTGGTTTGTTTACCAGTGTTCCTTCACTGGATTCCTATCGGCCTGATGGCATACCCAAAGGTGGGGGTGGGGGTCTAAAATTGCCACTTAAAAGGGTGATGGCGGGAGGCACGGAATTTCGTCAGCATAGACCGATTCGTCCGGGCGACAAGCTTACCGGTTCTTCCAGAATTACAGATTTGTACGAAAAAGAAGGTCGCACGGGCCCGCTAATTTTTACAGTTAGGGAATTTAATGTGACGACGGAATCCGGCGAGCCCGTTATTGATGAAATCTCAACTACCATTGCGCGTTAGGAGTTTTTGATGCAAGTATCCGATATTAAAGTTGGTGATGAATTACCTTTGAGAGATCACTTGGCCTCGAATCTGAGTTTATTTCTTTATAACGCCGCTATTTGGAATGGCCACCGGATTCACTATGATGAGACTTATGCCAAAGAAGGTGAAGGGCATCCAGGTATTGTAATTGATGGTCCACTTCAGGGTGACTGGCTCAGTCAGTGTCCAATGAACTGGGTTGGAGAGAGCGGCGAATTGTTGAACTTTGAGTACAGTAATCGTAAAGCTTCTGTGCTTGGTGAAACGTTAACTTCTGGTGGCAAGGTAACAGAAATTGACCTTGAAAATCGCTTGGTGAGTGTTGAGTTGTTCATTAAGAATGAACAGGGTGAAATAACCACACCGGGAAGTGCCACGGTAAAATTCAATAAATAGATTGAGTTAGTCGACGGGTGGCACCCACCTGGATAATAAGAGCTTCTTCAAACCGAAGAAGCTCTGCTCCATCGCGCTACAAACTCTGAAAGATCGTTTGAGTTTGTTCAATCTGTTAGATTAATACATTTTTAAATGCCCTTCCCGCCATCTACATCCAGCAAAATTCCGGTTAAAAAACTGGCTTGATCCGAGGCAAGAAATGCAATGGAATTGGCGACATCGATAGGGTCTGTCAAACGCCGTAAAGGCACTTCTTTTATCATTTTTTCTCGTAAAGCATCTGGCAGTGTATCCAAGCCCGTGGTTTTAAAAAAGCCTGTTTCTGATGCCAGTGGGCAGACTGCATTCACCCTGATTTTGTAGCGTGCCAGTTCCGAAGCTAAAGCTCGGGTCATGGTGGCTACGGCCCCTTTTGAAGCATTGTATGCGACGCCAAGCGGCCGGGGTCTTTTTGCACCGATAGATGCGACATTTACCATAACGCCATTACCGGCTTTGATAAATTCCGGAACCGCATATTTTACCGACCAAAACACACTTTTTGTGTTGGTATTAAAAACCAGGTCATAATCCTCCTCGGACATTTCATGCATCAGTGCACTTTTATGCCCAAGGCCTGCATTGTTAACCATAATATTCAGACCACCAAATTCGGATACTGCCAGTTTGACCATGTTTTCCATGTCGCTGGATTGTCGCACATCTGTTTGAATGGCGATTGCGGTACCACCGGCTTTGCCAATGATGTCTGCGGTATTTTCAGCACCAATGAGGTTTATATCGGATGCAACCACCTTAGCGCCATTGGCGGCAAATAATTTTGCGGTGGCGGCGCCAAACCCGGAGGCAGCGCCCGTTACGATGATACTTTTACCTTCAAAATTCATAGTTATATCCTTTTATGTTCTGCGCTGAGAGCGCATTGTGAATGTTAATCCTATAAGTGGTCCAGAATCTGATCTCCAGTAAATATGGAGCCATGTCCTGGGTACACCGTTTGGGGATTGAGTCGTTTTAATAAATTCAATGTGTGGTATTTATCCGTGTGGTTGTCATAGATAGCCGGATGTACAAGGTAGCCCTTGGTAGCGCTGCCGAGCAGCGTATCTCCGCTGATCAGACTACGGCTGGGGTGATGGAAAAAACATACACTGTCCCAACTATGACCCGGTGTGTGTACGACTTCCCAGTCAGCAAAACCGCTGAGTCGTGCTCCATCGTTTAATCGAGATTTGGGCAGGATAAAACGCTGGCTTGCAGTTTGGTCAAGATGGTGATTGTGTACGTATTGGTAGCGTTGATTACGTTCTTTATTTAGGTACATGTTTCGAGTGCGCGCTCTGAATGCTTCACCGAAGGCAGTAACGGCTTTTACCACTGGTCCCATAGGGTTATTTGACAGTTTTAATCGGGGGCGTTTTGAGGCGTAGGGAATGGCAGAAGCAGCATGACAAGACCTGGCCAGTGAGATAACACCACCAATATGGTCCGGATCATCGTGGGTACAAATGACCAGATCTATCCGATTGACTCCTATGTGCAGGTTATTTTGAATATGATGCAATACGAATCCATCACAATGTTTGGCGACATCCACGACAAATACACCGTGTTTTTCTTCAATTAAATAGGTGTTGGAATAGCGCGTTTTGATTTGATGGATTTGCATTGCTTATGACATTATATAAATTGTCATATAGCTTAGCCTAAGCCTTATAAGGCTGTCGAATAACGAGCTAAGATTAGGTGGTGAGTTGAATTTTATAGAGGAGCCGCTTAGAGTTATATAGCGAATTAGGTGTAAATCAGTCAATTTTGGAATAGTTAATGTATATAAACTTTCCCATATTCTCCACGAATTACAGTTTTCGAAATTTCACTCGCATTTTTGTCTGCGTGTGGGGATTGTTCTTTGGTACCTTATCTGCTGCACCGGTCATTACCATGAGCATGCCGGATGTCGCTGAGACATTGGGTGGCGAAGGGGAGATAGCCTTTGCCAGGGAAATACTCAGATCAGCATTTGAGCGCATTGGATATACGTTGGATGTTGTAACGCTGCCTACTGAAAGAAGTCTGAAAATGGCTGAAAACGGTATGGTAGATGGTGAACTTCTGAGGACTCAATTTATTGAAAAAGAATACCCTGCTTTGTTGCGCGTGCCTGAACACATTATGGAATATGAGTTTGTAGTATTTTTCCGAAAAGGTACTGACATAGTAAACAACTGGAGTGCTCTGGAGGGCAGCTCAGTGGGTGTTGTTATCGGGATGAAATTCCTTGAGCAGATGATCCCGGAAAATGCGTGGCCTATTGCAGTAAAGAATCATAATATCCTTTTTCAGTTGCTTGATAACAACCGGGCCGATTATATAGTATTTGCTCGGGCTATTGGCCTGGAATATTTGCGGGAAAACAATATACACAATGTAGCGGTCAGTGATCAAAATTTGGCAGAATTACCCGTTTATACTTACCTGAACAAGAGGCACACTAACCTTGTACCGAGGTTAGCTCAGGCACTCCAGGAAATAAAACAGGATGGCAGCTATATCAAAATCAAGTCTGATTTCACAAATTATCCGCTCCCAAAATTTGATAGAGATTCTACTATACCTGTGGAAACAACCCGATGAGTAGTATTTCCCCTGTATTTAATGATGGCTGTTTATGTACAGTAGGTATGTTAAGTCTGATAAATATCGTACATGAAATGCGACTTCAGCTGTGAGTTTAGGACGCGCACGATTCGCAGGCCCCCTAGCCCGACGGCTGGGTTTTTCGGTTTTAATGATTGTCATTCTGGTTACTGCTCTCACCTCTACAGTATACCTTTATAGAGTTTTACAAGCAGATCTTGATAATCTCGACAAGCAGCTAGATGAGGTCAGAAGTACTTATCTTGCTAGCATAGCAACCCGCGTATGGGTTTCAGATATCGAGTCACTGAAGCTGGATTTAGCAGGTATGCTGAATCTGAAATCACTAAAGTACCTTTCTGTTACTGAAAATGGGAGGACGCTTGTTGAGGTTGGCGTACATCCCCAGGGTGAGGTCATGGTCCGAAATTATCCCATTGTACATACGTATCGTGGGGAACAACTGGAAATTGGCGGCTTGGCGATAGAAGCCAGTACCGAAAGTGTTTACGGTGCTTTATATGATAAGGCATTGTTTATTATCTTTGTAATAGCCGGTCAGACCTTTTTAGTTGCCGGTCTGGTGTTGTTGCTTGTTACGCGGCGGGTTACTCGTCCCCTGGAAGAGATTTCAACGTTTGCCGGGCGCATGGAGCTTTCGAACCTTGATCAGAAACTGATACTGAATCGAAAATCTTCGCGAAGGCGGGTGCCAGATGAACTGGATGTACTGGTTGAGTCATTCAACAGTATGCAGCATGCGCTCAACGAGTCGGTACAGACATTAAGAGGGAGTGAAGAAAACCTGGCGCTGACATTGAATTGCATTGGTGATGGAGTTATTGCCACTGATATTGATGGTCTCGTGACACGTATGAACCCTATAGCTGAGAGGCTAACGGGTTGGTCCTCGAGTCTCGCCCTGGGCCGTTCTATTTTAGATGTTTTTCCTATTGTCGATGCGATGACGCTTGAAGTGCTTCCAAATCCTATTCTTCAAACGCTGGATACAGGAGAGATAATTACGCTCGTTAACAGTACAACGCTCAGGGCTAAAGATAAAAAAGAATATCAAATTGCGGATAGTGCTGCACCGATTATTGATGAAGGCGTAATTATCGGTGCGATCCTGGTATTCCATGATGTAACGGGTCAGTACGAAATGCGCGAGTCTTTACGTGATAGCGAACAACGCTTGAAATCTCATGTTGAGAATACACCGTTGGCTGTTATCGAATGGAATCGTGATTTTCGAGTGTCAGGCTGGAATCCAGCAGCTCAGAAAATATTTGGATTTACGCCTGATGAGGTAATGGGATTGTCAGCATCGGAAATTTATTCCGTTCCGCATGAAAGGGTTAATATCGAAGAACGTCAGGCTGAATTGCTTTCCAATAACCCGCTTGCTACCAAATTAGCCAAGCATACAACCAAAGGCGGTAAGGCAATATTCTGTGAATGGATAAGCACCCCATTGGTTAACGAGATGGGCCAGGTTATTGGTGCTGCCTCGTTGGTAGAAGATATTACCCAGCGTGTGCACTCGGAGACAGAAAACCTTCGCCAGCGACTGGAACAGAAACAGTTGTTGGACAATATGCTGGATGCGATTATTTCCATCGATGAAGAGGGTACTATTCTAAGTTATAACCAGTCTGCTGTTTCTATGTTTGGTTATAAAGAAACAGAACTTCTCGGTCAGGGTTTTTCCCGGTTATTGCCCGCTGAAGTTGCACTCGAATACCTTACTTCATTAAGTCGTTATATAGATGGTGTTGATACGAACGTGGTGGGTCGTCCGCATGAAATAGTGGTGATGAGAAAAGATGGAGAGAAATTTCCTGTGCGTCTCTCAGTCGCACCACTTCCGAATTCGGAAACCGGCACGCTAAGGTTTGTAGCTTGCCTGCATGATATTCGGATAGAAAAACAAATAGAAGAACAGCTACGCCGAAGTCAAAAACTGGAAGCGCTAGGGAAATTTTCTGGTGGCATTGCGCATGATTACAACAACATGCTGGCAATTGTTCTTGGTTATACCGAATTGTTGCACAGAGGCCTGTCGGGTCAGCCAGATATGCGGGGCTTTGTGGAGCAAATCCGTCAGGCTGGTGAGCGGGGTAGGAGTCTTACTAAAAAGCTTCTGACTTTCTCCAGGCAACATCCTATTGAAGTTACCGCGCTGGACCTCAATATCGTTCTTACGGATCAACAGCTCATGTTGGAGAAAATATTGACGGCGAGAATTTCCGTTAAAATGGATTTGACTCCTGATCTCTGGACAGTTTGGCTCGACAAGGGTGATTTTGAGGACGTCTTGGTCAATTTGTGCATCAATGCAATGCATGCAATGTCGTCTACTGAAGATGCGGTAATCGTTTTGAAGACTTCAAATCATGACATTTTGTTGCGAGAAGGAGAGATGCTGGGACTAGAGGCTGGACAATATGTCAAGTTTTCGATATCTGACAATGGAAGTGGGATGGAGAACGAAACCACTAGAAAAATCTTCGATCCATTTTTCACCACCAAAGGGGATGAGGGGACGGGTTTGGGGCTGACCCAGGTCTATGGCTTTGTTGAGCGGAGTGGGGGAGCTATTCATGCATACTCAGAGCCGGGAGCTGGAGCGCGTTTTGATTTGTATTTCCCCCGTTATGTGGAGTTATCTGAAGTTAGTGTACCAACACGCCCAGATAGCGATTTTGAGGTGGGTGGTAGCGAAACAATTCTGGTTGTTGATGACGAACCGGGTTTATGCGCCCTTGGAAAGGAATTATTCGTTCCATTGGGATATGAAGTGTTCACCGCGAATGGTGCTGATGAAGCGTTGAGTGTTTTGGAAGCGCATTCAGTAGATTTTATGTTGTGCGATGTGGTAATGCCGCAGATGGATGGTTATCGTCTGGCAGAAATAGTAAAGGAGAGATTTCCTGGGGTAAAAATACAACTGATTAGTGGTTTTGATGATCCACAACGTGCGAGTGAGCGGGATGCTGAACTTTATCGGACTTTACTTTTTAAGCCATATCGAGCAGGCCCTTTGCTAAAAAGAGTGCGGGAAATTCTTGATGGGGTTGTTTTTTAGTTGATTTAAATAGCAGTATTTATGGGCTCCGAAAACTTTTGAAAAATACTGTAAGCTAGTAACTCGGAAATAACATTGAGATAAATGATGTCTGAACTGCCTTTATCAAGATACACCGTACTGGACTTAACTATTGCTCGTGCAGGGCCGGCTGCGGTGAGATTATTGGCAGATTGGGGAGCCAGAGTGATTCGCATTGATCCACCCATGACCGCTGGTAAAGGCTCGGGCGTGACTGGGGCAAGGCGTGGCTCTGATGAACAAAATCTTCATCGCAATAAGCGCGCCTTGTCCTTGGACTTGAAAAGCGCCGAAGGAAAGGCAGTTTTCATGAACCTGGTGAAGTCTGCCGATATCATTGTAGAGAATTTTAGAGCGGATGTTAAAACCCGACTTGGCATTGATTACCCAGCGGTTAAATCAGTAAACCCGAGGATTATTTACGGTAGTATTTCCGGCTTTGGCCAAACTGGCCCCTATGCGGAGCGCCCGGGGGTGGATCAAATCGTTCAGGGTATGTCCGGTATGATGTCGATTACTGGCATTCCTGGTCAGGGGCCTGTACGTGCAGGCGTTGCCATTAGTGATACTTCTTCGGGCATGTTTCTTGGTCAGGGTATATTGCTGGCTTTATTGCATCGGGAACATACAGGTGTGGGGCAATGGGTACAAACATCCTTGCTAGAGTCAATGCTCAACAAACTCGATTTCCAGGCTTCGCGTTATACCATGAATGGAGATGTGCCGGGACAACAGGGTAATTACCATCCTACCCAGGTGCCTATGGGGACCTTTGAATCCTCAGATGGTTTGGTAAACCTGGCAGCCAGTTCTGGCAAAATGTTTGTCAGCTTCTGCAAGGCGATGGAAGCAGAGCATTTATTGGATCATCCGGATTATTCCTCACTGCCTTCACGGGTGAAAAACCGTGAAGCAATGAATGCTGCCATCAACGAGGTTACCCGAGAATTTACTACCGCCGAATTAGTCCAACGACTCAATAAAGTGGGCTGTCCTTGCGGCCCAATCAATGATATTGGTCAGGCCTTTGAAGATGAGCATGTTAAATATTTGAAAATGACAAAAACGGCCCATCACCACACATTGGGAGATATTTCATTGCTTCGCTCACCTATAAACATGTCCGAGTTTCCCGAGACTGAAGAATTTCATCACGCCGGACCGGATGTGGGAGAGCATTCGCAGGAAATTCTGAAAGAATTTGGTTACTCGAAGAGTGAAATTGATGAGTTAATGGGTGCGGGGATTGTTTGATGGGCCAGGCGCTTAAACTCGATACAAAAAAAATGCAGGCTGAAGTAAAAAATGGAATAGGTTGGCTCACGTTTAATAATCCTGCTCGGCGTAATGCAATTTCGCTGGAAATGTGGGAAGCAATGGGCAGCATATTAGAGCACTTTCAGTTTAATGAAGCCGTGCGTGTGGTTGTTATGAAAGGCGCTGGCGATAAAGCATTTGTTTCCGGCGCAGATATTTCTGAATTTGAAGAGAAACGTGGCAATTTGGAACAAAGTAAAGCCTATGCAGCTATCCAGGCCAGGGCAAATTCCTGGCTGAAAAAACTGGATAAACCTTTAATCGCCATGATACAAGGCGCCTGTATTGGAGGAGGCTTGGGAACGGCGCTGAATGCGGATATTCGTTTTGCAACGCCGGATTCCAGGTTTGGCGTTCCTGCAGCGAAGCTTGGTCTTGGATATGAATACGAAGGATCTGCGACATTAGCTCGCTTGGTTGGACCCAGCAATGCGAGGGATATACTGTTTTCTGCCCGCTTTTTGGATGCGGAAGAGGCATTTAGAATCGGATTAATTAACTACCTTGTACCCGCTGATGAACTCGAAGATCGAGTGCGTGATTATGCAGCGCAAATTACTACACGGGCCCCGCTGACGGTGAAAATGTTTAAAGAGTCGATCAACCAGTTTGAATGTAATCCACAAGATCGTGATTCTGCCCATCTAAGGGGCATGGTGGATGCCTGTTTTGATAGTGAAGATTACAAAGAGGGCCGCCGAGCGTTTATGGATAAGCGTGCACCAGAGTTTTTAGGCAAGTAACGTAAGCCGTGATTAGCGGCTTAAGCTGGAGAGTATGTTAGAAACGCTATCATTTTCCTTTGGTAAACTGTTTAAGAACGGCAATTATAATCAGCCCCAGGGTAATTTTGGTTAATAAACCCGGGATGAGGGGGATTATATTTTGCGCCAGTTTATTATAGCCGCTGTGATAACCTAACCAGGCAAAACCCAGGCTCAATATAAGTATGTGGCCGCCGCCCAGGGCTGCCAAATTGCTTTTCCATGTTTTATTGATAGCGCCTAATTTACCTGCCAACCCAGCAGCAAAAGGGAATGACAGTAAAAAGCCAGCCGAGGGTCCCCAGAGTTTTTCAATACCCGAGCTGCCGCCGGAAAATACTGGCAGGCCGATTGCGCCCAGGCCAAGGTAGGCGAAGATAACCAGCGCGCCAAACTTTGGCCCCAGAATTATGCCTGTCAACAATATCAGTAGTGATTGCAGGGTGATGGGGATCAGCCCCCCAAAAGATATAGTCAAGGGAGAAAGCAGGCACATCAGGCCAAGCGCGACAATGGCGTTAATTGCAATGGGGTAATTTTTAATACATATCACAGCCTAAATTTTAGCGGCTTATTGTCAGTATTGTCATCTTGTTATTAATGAAGGCAAGGCTTTTGGGGCCTTTGATTATGCACTCGAATGCTTGTAATCTGCTTTACCAAGATTGTGCTTGGTTAATTGGATTAATCTAGTGAACTGGTGAAAAAAGGTATATGGAAAAGACCGCAGGAAAAAAGCTATGTCAGAATTTGTTGCTGGTGGTGGTTTAATAAATCGACGCGCATGGGTAAAGGGTGCGGGCATGGGTGCTGCTGCCAGTTTCCTGGTGCCTGCTGCTGCCACGGAAGATTGGATGACCCATGCCGGTCAGGCCCAGAATGCGTACGGTTCTCCGTCTGCATTTTCACGCATAAGACGTGAAAGGACAGGTGGACATCCCTTCGCACCAGCTGCGGGGTCTTCTTCAACACCATTACAAA
Source organism: Pseudomonadales bacterium (assembly GCA_019090385.1). Classification (GTDB taxonomy): domain Bacteria; phylum Pseudomonadota; class Gammaproteobacteria; order Pseudomonadales; family Azotimanducaceae; genus DC-out156. The sequence goes on from JAHRWB010000134.1 coordinate 21,411, forward strand.
AACTGAATGGTACTATTACTCCCAATAGTCTCCATTTTGAAAGACACCACAGTGGGATCCCTGCTATTGATCCTGCTCGGCATACGCTCACGATTTATGGCGATGTGGAAAAGCCTATACGTTTTAAATACGAAGATTTGCTGGCTTATCCCATGGAAAGCCACGTTTATTTTTTAGAATGCTCCGGAAACAGTTTTCGCAATACCTTTTCCAAACCGGCCGATATGACGGCTGGTTCTTTAAATGGCTTAGTATCCAGTGCCGAGTGGTCTGGTGTGCCTGTGCATTATTTGTTGGACGAAGCCGGTGTAAAGCCGGGTGCGCAGTGGGTCGTGGCACAGGGGGCTGATGCAGCTGCGATGTCTCGGAGTATTCCGCTGCAGCGGATTATGGATAGCGTGATGGTTGCCTTGTATCAAAATGGGGAGCCAATTAGGCCATCACAAGGTTACCCCATGCGCCTGTTCGTTCCTGGGTGTGAAGGAAACATCAGCATAAAGTGGCTAACCAATCTTAAAGTTCAGAGCACGCCTGCCTATACCAGAGATGAAACCAGCAAGTACACTGATTTGCTGAAAGACGGTAGCGCAGAAATGTTTTCCCTGGAGATGGAGGTAAAGTCCGTGATTACTTCCCCGTCAGGAAAAATGACCTTAAATAGAAAAGGTGTCTATGAAATATCAGGCTTGTCCTGGTCCGGTGCGGGTGCAATCCAATCTGTGGAGGTTAGTGCGGATGGTGGAAATACCTGGGCGCAGGCCATACTTCAATCTGATCCCAAAGCGTATGCTTTAACCCGCTTCAGAATTCCATGGCGTTGGAGCGGGGGCAGTGCGGTACTACAGAGTCGGGCGATGGATGTACGGGGCAATATACAACCTACGCGTGATTTGGCGATACAAAAGTATTCGGCTGCAGGGCTTTATCATTATAACGGTATACAAAGCTGGAAAGTCACCTCTGATGGTCGGGTGCAAAATGTTTATGTCTAAGTCAGGATTTTTCATCATCGTGCTAATTCTTCTGCTTATCGGAAGCTCTCTTTTTATGGGAATTTCATATCGTGCGGAGCAAATAGATAATCAACTTGGTGGTGATTTAAAACCCGGGCTTGGTCAGCATGCCCTGAAGCTTGACGCCATTATTGTTTCTCCGGATGGTGTGGGATTGCCCAAGGGAAGTGGCACGGTTTTAGAGGGTGAGCGGCTGTACAAGGTGCGCTGTGCCCACTGCCACGGACAGGAGGGTCGCCAACGAGGTAATCGGCTGGTAGGTGGGATAGGCAGTCTGGTCACCGACCACCCGAAAAAGACTGTTGGGAGTTACTGGCCATATGCCACAACCTTGTATGACTATATCGCCAATGCTATGCCATACAATGAAGAAAAATCTCTTACTTCCAGTGAAGTCTACGCCGCGACAGCTTATTTACTTTATCTAAATGACATCCTGGAAAAAGAAGCCTCGCTTGATCAAACTAACCTGGCTTTAGTGGTAATGCCTAACCGGAATGGTTTTATCGAGTTGGCGCAGTAAAAAGAGTAATAGTTAGTGAGGGTTATTTAGTCGCAGACTAAAGTTGTTTGCCAGACAGCAATCTGGGTAGGACATACACAAGAGGTAATAGCTATGAATGGTAAAATTCTTGGTACCATCACGCGATCTGAGGGGTATTTTGAAGCGCGTCTAGAGCGATTTCTTCCCCATACTCAATTGTCTGTCTGGGCCATGCTGACGCAATCAGAAAAGCTGTCTGAATGGCTTGCACCGGGTGATATTGAACTGCGACAGGGTGGCAGCGTAAATCTGAATTTCAGTGATAGTGGGACTATTATTGATAGTAAAATCAGTAAACTGAAGGTTCCGAGTTTACTTGAGTATTCTTGGAGTGGGCCGGGTGACGCCCTGCGACCGGTTTGTTGGGAAATATCAACAACTGCGAAGGGCTGCCTGCTCAGTATCAGTCTAGTCGAGTCTGAGCAGGATATAACAAAATCCTGTGCAGGCTGGGAGGCTCATTTTATGATGTTAGATGCTGCCCTTGAAGGCAGCCCCATACCATTTCCGTTTGAGCACTTCCAAGCTACCCGTGCACAATATAACCAACTGATTGATTAAGCTGATTTAACCGATACTCCCGGATTTTCGTAGCCTGGAAATATCGGCATCACTGCGGCCAATTTCACGCAATACTTCATCTGTATGTTCACCCAGGGCAGGGGAGTGGCGTTTGATTGTAAAGTCGTCGCCGCCAAACCTTGCTGCAGGTCGAGGTGAGCGCATAATCCGTTCGGCATGAGGATGCTCCACTTCAATAAGGGAGCCTTGTTCCACAATTTGCGGGTCTTTGTGGATGTTTTCCCGGCGATTTACGACACCGCAGGGCACATCGTTTTCCTCAAGTAAGGCGATTAATTCCTCGCTATTATACTTTTTGTATTCCTGCTCTACCATATCCCACAAGGCATGCGCATTTTTACCCCGAGCACTTACACTCGCAAATTTTTCATCTTGCGCCATGTCTCCCAATTTCATTGCAGCACAAAAACCTTGCCATTCAGCATCTGCTGAAATAATGCTGGTAATGTAGCCGTCCTGTGTCGTAAACACCCGATACAGATCTGACAGGCTGGCCCGGCCGACCCGCTCATCTCCCACGAATATATAATTCGCCATGCCGTCATTCCAGAGAAATTGCAGGGACGCATCCATCATGGATAAGCGAATGTGTTGACCTCCCTGGCCGCGTTCCTTGGCAAGCAGGCCGGCGGTCATCGCCTGGGCGGCTGTTAAAGAGGTCAATTTGTCACAAACAATGTTACGTACAATTTCTGGAGAACCTGTTTTAGGATCACCTTGTACATCAGTGTAGCCGGTTACTGCTTGCACCACAGGGTCGTATACACGCTTATGAGCGTAGGGGCCGGTATCGCCAAAGCCACTAATAGAAACGTACACCAGATCGGGATTTATGGCTTTTAGCGCTTCGTAGCCAATACCCATTCTCTCTGCCACACCCGGTCGATAATTTTGAATAAAAGCATCAGCGGAACGGACCAGATCAAAGATGACTTCTTTGCCTTCATCAGTGCCAGAATTTACTTCAATTGAGCGTTTACTACGATTGAGTACCGCAAACACGGAACTGGTATTGTTCCGGATCAGCCCCAAATAGCGGACCAGGTCTCCGCTGCCAGGTTTTTCTATTTTGATTACATCGGCGCCTTGATCGCCGAGTATTGAGGTGGCAAAGGGTCCAGATACGATGCTGGTTGCGTCTATAATTTTTATACCGTCGAGTGGGCCTTGCATAATCGAGTTCCTCTATTTGGTTTAGTCTATAAATATCCTTGATATTGCAATTCAAAAAGATCAAAAATAAAGCGGTTCAAATAACAAGATAAAAGCGGTTCAAAATAACAATGCGGTTAAGTCGCTACTAAATAAACAGCCTTATTGGCTTCGGTGCAAGCTATTTGTCAACTTCGCAGCACCGAGACTTACTTGAAAACCGGTGTATTGGGAAAAACCAGTCAAGTTTATCTCCGAGTTCTGCGGTAGTAGCTAGCTATCCAAACGTCTTATTTCCGAGGCCTGACCAGTTGAACCTCTGGTAATACCTGATACGCGGGCATTGATGGCTGAGGTTTTGGGGAGCTTTCTCGACAAGTCTGGACCTTGTGCCGTGAGTCCACCATCAACAACGATGGCTTCGCCTGTGACAAAACGCGCATCTTCGCTGGCTAGAAATAACGCCGTACCCGCGATGTGATCACCGCATCCATGTTCCGGCCAGGGTTGATGTTTTGCAAAGGCGCTTTTAGCCGCGTCCTCACTCCCACCATCTGCAAGCGGGGTTACTATTAGCCCCGGACATATGGCATTCACACGTATTTTGTCTGGTGCCAGTTCGACTGCAGCACTTTGTGACATGCTGATGACAGCCGCCTTTGCTGCAGAATAGACCAGTGGTCCAGCATCCCCGCTTAAACCGGCAATTGATGCAGTGTTGATAATTGAGCCATGAATATTATTGGCTTTCATTATGCGAGCCGCATGTTTTATGCCTAAAAACACCCCTTTGGCTAACACATCAAAAGTGTAGTCCCAATCCGATGTGGTGGTTTCCGTTAGTGGTCCGATAGCGCCACCAACACCGGCATTGTTAAAAACGATGTCCAGGCTGCCAAATTTGTTCATGGCCTCCTGCATCATGGCAATAATATCGGTTTCCTGTGCGACATCGGTGCGAATAAAGGCAGTGGAATCTCCGTATCCCTCAGAACCTGCTGCATCGACCGCAGCGTGGCCGGTTTCTTCATTGTAATCAGCAATAAGAACTTTGGCTCCTTCTGCCAGAAAACGCTTCACCGTAGCTAACCCCATACCGCTTGCTCCACCGGTAATAACAGCGACCTTATTTTCTAAACGCATAGGAACCCCCAAATTAAAAACTTTAGAATACCGCTATCCGAGATTTTTTACTGAAATATTTCGGCACGCTCTGACCAGGAGACTGCATACAATTATATGCCTGAAGAAGCTACGGATTTGCAGGGTAGGTTATGCCAAATCGGTAACATTTGGCATTTGGTCAGTCTTCTCCACCGGTCGGTACTTCACGGGGTGTGGCACGTTTTTCGATATGTGGTTGGGCACCCACTAGCTCGGTCGCCTCCATTGATCCAACGGTAGGCACTTTTCTTGACGGTTTGTATCTACCTTGCAATGAGGGTGTTGTACACGATACATTTGATCTGCAGAGTATAGAAGTGCTTCGTGGCCCTCAGGGCGTGCTGTTTGGCAGGAATGTTGTAGGTGGTGCAATTTTGATAACTACCACGAAACCCAGCGAGGAATTCAGCGCGCAATTGAAAGTCCGGGCTGAGTAAAGGCTGCGTGGTACAGGCGAAAATCTAACCTATACTGGCCTGGTACCCTGGGGAAGGGGCGGCGCATGGGCCTGGAATTTAAGTACAGCTTCAATTAGAACAAGGTTTACATAAGTAGTTAGCAGCATACGGCTGAGGCAACTATTTGTCCCAGCCGTTTTCACATCTGCAGGTAGTCTGGTTGTGGGATTTCTGCGTAGCATTTCCATCATCAGCAGGCAGGCGTTATAGTCTCCCGATTAAGTAAATCGATCATTCGTTGTTTATCGAGAGATAAAATCAATTCAACTGATAATCATTAATTCAAGCCGGTCCGCTGATGCCTTGAAGAAAATATTCAAGCAGAGCTGGATGACATAAGGAAAATCAGGTGGAGCTTCTACCTCTCTCAGCAGATCTATATTTATTTTTATTTCTCATTGCCGTTCTGGCCGGGTTTCTGGATACATTGGCAGGTGGTGGTGGTTTGATATCTATGCCAGCACTGATATTAACAGGCATACCTCCCCTTGCTGCGCTTGGTACAAACAAATTGCAGGGCAGTATGGGTACGGCGACGGCAACCTATTTGCTGATTAAAAATAAACGAGTGAGTTGGAGAGATGTGAGGCCCTTAATGATATCTGCCTTTTTGGGGGCAGCACTGGGTGCATTTATAGTGCAGTTTATTAACACGCAAGTGCTCGCTTTTGTTATACCCGCAGTGCTGCTCTTTATTGCTGTGTATTTTTTAATGTCCCTACAGCCAAAATCCAATGAAGGCGAAGCGAAAATGTCTTACCGAAAATATAAAAATTTGGTTATACCAACAATTGGTGGATATGACGGGATGTTTGGACCGGGCACTGGGTCTTTTTTTGCGATGGTCGGTGTGTCTTGCAGGGGGCATGAGTTGATTTCATCAACAGCGGTGGCGAAACCGCTTAATTTTGCAACTAATATAGCCTCTTTGCTGGTATTTCTTGCTGCGGGACAAATCATTTGGCTTGCTGGAATACTCATGATGACTGGGCAGGGCATAGGCGCCTGGATGGGTGCCCATTATTTGTTTAAGGTGAATCCCTTTTATATAAGAGTACTGGTTGTTGTCATGTCTACCAGCATGTTGCTTAAGTATTGCCACTCTATGGGGTGGATTAGTATTACTTAGAAATGTTAATCCTCTACCTTTCGATAGCTATGTCGCCCTGCAATTACCGGATCTAAAAGTGATAGATCGCCGGGTTCAACGCTATTACCTCTCGGGAATGGCGGGCCAGCATCCATTCCAATACCACGCTGGGCACGTTCATCCTGATAATAACAGGCAAATACCTGGAGTGTGACAATTTTGAAAGGACCAGGGTGGGTAATACTCATTTGCTCTACGATAGACTCTCGAGCAGTTTGCGTGAGGCTGGCAAATTGATCATCAAGTTCATTCAGTAGTTGTATAAGCATTGGGATGGATTCAGCTGAATGTAATTGCAGGTAGGGCATCAGGTCTATATCTGCTGCACTCAACATAACACCATCTTCTGTGGCGGGAATAAGGGTGTCGAGCAACCCGCGTAATTGTTTCTCCAGTGCTTTGCCAAGGGGCTTATCTGTAGTAATCAGGTCATCTTCTTTAGTCATCGTAATCTCTTAATCAAATAGATTCGCAAGATTTTTTTTCATGCTATCGGCTATATAAAGTGCCAAAGCCTGAATAGTACTTGTAGGGTTTAGGCCACCGGCAGTGACAAAAATACTGCCGTCTACAATGAAGAGGTTTTTAACATCATGGGAGCGTCCCCAGTTATTAACGACAGAGCTTTGGGGGTCATTGCCCATTCTTGCTGTGCCCAGTAAATGCCAGCCAGCCGGTCGTACGGGCCCACCGGAGAATATTTCTCGGGCCCCGGCAGCTTGCATAACTTCCTCTCCGCGGGACAAACCATGTTTCAGCATTTTGGCAGTATTTTCACTCAGTTTATAATGGATTTTTGGTGCGGGGATGCCATCGGAATCAACGAGTTTCGGGTCAAGTGTCACGCAGTTGTGTTCTTCAGGTAGATCTTCACAAAGAATGGCGAGCGCTGCGACGTGATCAAAACGTTCTTTAAAGGCGGCATGATGCTTAGAGCCCCAGGGTATTTTGCCACTAACAAAGCCTTGCAGTGCTGTTCCAACAGGACCGGCCCCTCTAGAAACTTGCATATTATAGCCGCGCGTAAATCCGCGCTCGATATCTGTTTCGTAAAATTGCTTACTGAGGATACAGCACGCTTGCGGGCCTTTGTGGCTTTCTAGGTTTTCTTCGAAAAGGCCCTGAACAAATCCAACGGGGTGGAACATTAAATTCTTACCAACAAGACCACTACTATTTGCCAGTCCATCTGGAAATAGACTGGAGCAGGAGTTTAGAAGAATTCTCGGTGTGCCGATGCCATTGCCGGCCATGACTACAACTTCTGCACGCTGGTGCTGTTCGTTTCCTTCTGCATCATAGTAGATTGCGCCATCTGCCATGCCTTGCTTGTTTATGGTTATTTCTCGAACCCGGCACTGCGTTTTTAGTTCAACCCCGGCTCTAATGGCAGCAGGCCAATAGGTGATATCAGTACTGGATTTAGCACCTTGGGAGCAGCCGGTCATACAAGGGCCAAGGTTCAGGCACTTGTCGCGCCCCTCATAAGCCTGAGAAATGATTGCACTGTCTGATGGCCACCAATGCCAGCCTAATTTATTATACCCTTTGGCGACAGTTTCTCCCACCAGCCCCAATGGGATAGGTGGTAAGGGTGGTTGTTTGGGTGGGTAAAATGGATCACCAGCTAGGCCAGAGACGCCCATCATTCGGTCATTTTGAGCGAAATAGGGATCTAGTAAGTCGTAGTCTATAGGCCAATCTGCGGCAACCCCATCCAGTGACTTAACTTTAAAATCTGATGGATGAAGGCGCGGGAAATGCGCACCATAAAGGATTGTGCTGCCGCCTACACCATTGAAGTTCACCACAGAAATTGGTGATTCTTCGTCGTTGATTGGATAGTCCCAGTCGTTTGCGCGAACATTGGGGTCAATATTAAATTCTTTTTGTTGCCGTGCTTCCCAGTCCATTTTTGTACTTGGGTATTCTGTTGAGTTCATCCAGTCACCCTGTTCCAAGCAGAGAATACGCATACGCGTATCTGCAAGGCTCCAGGCAACAGCCGCGCCGGAAGCACCGGCTCCGATTATTAATACATCAACAATATCGTTTGGCAAATCGCTTCTCCCCAAGTTATGCCAGTACAGAAGATAGCATAGTGTAGAAAGGGGTTAAACACTGGTGCTGAGATGATTATACAGTCGGGGAGCTTGATAATGATTGCATGATTTTGAAGTTAGTTTTTGTAATGTGCGCTGTTACATTGGCCTAGCAGTGCGCCAGCGGGGTAGTGCTGTTGGACGGGAATTTTCTGTGTATTGGGCTCGGTGGCAAGTGCTCTCGGAATTCGACTGACGATACGCAGAGGCAACACCTGGCATCCGAGCATGTGCCAGAATGCGCGAGTTCACGTTTTCAGTGCTAACAAGCAGATATATTCGACAAAAGCTGACATAGTACTCCGTATTGACATTGAGAGATGCAAATGGAACAGAGAAAACAAGATATTACGGAAGATAAAAAGTCAGAAATTGCGCGCAGTTCACGTTTTTTTGAAACTGAAGATGGTTGGTTTTTTCGTACGCGTGAAAATATCTCTCTGGGCCCATATCAACTTAAATTTGATGCGGAAGTTAGCGCCTCATTGCTGATTACGCGGCTCGATCAACTGGAAAAGGATAAAGACCCAGGCTGTATTATACAGGCGTTTGAAACAGATCCTTCGAATTGTACATTGGGAGTGGAGCATTCTGCAAAGCTTGTAGATCTCAAGGCTATCCGGCGTAAGCGTCAAATTGATAGCGCAGTAAAAAGCCTGCAGAAAACCTGGGCTGCCATTGCACGTGTGGAATTCGCTCCACAAATCGCAAGGATAAAACGGCTGGTTGGCGCAAAAAAAATAAGTAGGCTAAAGAAAGTTCGGTATGGAAAAAGCAGATTGTCTCCAAAGATAACTGCCATGCGGACTGAAATGCAAAAAACCCGTTGAATATGGATATAGAAGGCCCAGTGGGGCTGTTGGAATCCTGCTTAGATCAAGCAGTCAAAAAAGGTAGTATTATCGCAGTAATGTGCCATCCACACCCTCAGTATGGCGGCTCAATGCATGATGGGGTTTTACAAACTGCTACCGAGGTATTACTCGCCCACGAGGTTAATTGTTTACGTTTCAATTTCCGTGGTGTCGGTGCCAGTAGTGGGAACTATGATGGTGGTCGTGGAGAAGTGCAGGATCTGCTTGCGGCATCAGCGGCAGTTGAGGATATGTACCCAGATGATAAAATATGGTGGCTAGGTTATTCATTTGGTGCAGCCGTAGTTTGGCGTAGTTTGCAACAACAATTGCAACAAAAAATGAAAGATGGCAGCGAGAGTAAAGCGCGGCTAACGATTCCACAGCGATGTGTGCTTATTGCCCCTCCGGTCAGTATGATAGATATGACCCCTAACGATGCATTCACTCAGGCAAACGCTTTTAAAGTAGGCGGGAGTGTGTCAGTAAATACCATTGCAGGCGATCAGGACGACTTCGTTGACGTGGATAAAATTCGGACTTGGCCTGGCGTTAGTACTTCTATTATTTCGGGAGCAGACCATTTTTTCTCAGGCTGCCAGGATACTTTGGCAAGTACGTTGGCGGACGTGCTCTTTAGCTAAGCTAAGCCATCTAGTATGTTCGCCTGGGATTATTGGCAACAAAGATATAATGCTTGTTTTAAAGGCAGGTCTGAATTGTTTTTATCAAGAAATTACTCACAAAAAAACGGGTTTATGGAAATGGGGTAAAATCCAATATTTTTAACTATAGGGGATAGGCGCTATGTTTAGTCATGTGACGATTGGTTCTTACGATCCAAATAAAGCGTCAAAGTTTTACGATGAAGTTTTAGGGGTGCTCGGTATTGGAACTCTGTTCAATGTTGAAGGTGCAGTCGCTTATGGCGAATCAACGGGGCCAAAAACATTTATTCTAAAACCTTTTGACGGTGGCACGCCTACTCCAGGCAATGGTGGACACATAGCATACATGGCAAAATCACGGGCTCAGGTTGATGCTTTTTACGCAACAGCCCTTAATTTAGGTGGGACCGACGAAGGTATACCCGGGTTACGCCCTCAGTATCACCCGAATTACTATGGTGCATATGTACGTGATCCTGAAGGTAATAAGATTCAAGCTGTCTGCCACAGCAAAGACGGCTAGATAGGTTTGGATTTGGTATTAGTCTGCATTTTTTAACAGGCAAGCAGCCCCTCAATTTTGATTCAATTAGTCATTCGTTTTTTTTGTTTACCCGCTAGCGGGTATCAGCATCTAGCTACTTTACCCCATCTTGTTATAACAACTGTTACTAAACTAACTTAGCTAGCGCGTACTTCCCGAAACGGTATTTTTTTATCCACTTCTGGCTCTTTTGGTAGTCCCAATACGCGCTCGCCAATAATATTGCGTTGAATCTGATCAGTACCGCCACCGATAGAGGTTAGATAAGCCTGAAATGTAAGAAAGTTTGCGTTTTCTGCATCTGAGTAATCGCTCCCTTCGAATAGACTGCCTGGACCAAGAATTTCCGTTCGCAGTCGGGCTTCTTCATGCAAAATGCGCGACATCGCTAATTTGCCCAGGCTCATCAAGGATGAGGAGGCACCCTGTGAAATATCCGCTTTACCGCGTGCACCATTCAGAGCATTGAGTTTTTTATAGGCAATCATCTGGGCGATATCCTGGCGCAATTTCGGTTGCTCCAACACACCTGCTTCCCGTGCCAGCGCGATTAGCACCTCCACGTTTTTTGCTTTCTTGTTACCCCCGCTTCGTGGTCCGCGCGCACCTTCGCCCATGATCAAACGTTCGTAGGCAAGTGCTGTTTGCAGCATTTGCCAACCCTGGTTGAAATTACCTAGCAGGTTTTCGGCAGGGATGAGCGCATCGGTGATAAAAACCTCGTTGAATTGGCTCTCATTGGTAATTTGACGCAAGGGGCGTACTTCGATTCCCTCTTGCTTCATCGGGCAGTAAAAGTAGCTTATCCCCTGGTGTTTGGGTACATCCCAATCCGTTCGAGCGATAAGCATGCCATAGTCGGCAGTCATTGCGCCTGAGGTCCATACTTTTTGGCCATTGACCACATAGTGATCTTCTTGCCGGTCTGCCCGGGTGCGAATGCCAGCAAGATCCGAGCCTGCATTTGGCTCGCTATAAAGCAAACACATATTGACTTCGCCCTGCAGCAATGGGCCGATCAATTTGGACTTCAGCACCTCAGTGCCTCCGGCTAGCAAAGTATTAGCCCATAGATTGGTACGATCTTGACCGGTGCCGGGCGCTCTTACAGCTGCGAACTCGGCTTCGATAATCTTTGCTTGTTTGTTGCTCAGGTCGCGGCCAAACCATTCAGTTGGCCAGCGTGGAGCCGCCCAGCGGGCTGACACCACCTCGGCAAGCCAAGATTTTAACTCATCTGACGCGCCCCAAAGGGGTTGATGTTGCTTTAAAGATGCGGCCTTTGCTTGGGTCCAGTTCTCTCCCAACCAGGATCGAACCTGGGCACGCAGTTCTTCATCTGCTATTTTATTGTTCGTATCCACACTAGGCCTCCAGTTGCTGAATGAATCGTTCTCGATAAAAGCTCGAAGAACCAAATAGTTGGGCGTCTGCGCGCGCCCGGCGTAAATACAGATGCGCTGGATGTTCCCAGGTGAAGGCGATGCCACCGTACATCTGCACGCTGGTTGCCGCGGTCGAAACAAAGGTGTCGGCACAAGCGAATGCTGCGAGGCTAACTGCCTCAGTGGCATCGTCGGTACCGTCCGCTAAACAGGCCGCCGCATGACGGGCGGCAGAGATGGAGGATTCGGTTTCCAGCAACAAATCTGCTGCCATATGCTTAATCGCCTGAAAGCTGCCAATGGCACGGCCAAACTGGATACGCGTTTTGGCGTAGTCTACCGTCGCCGCAAGACAATGCTCCGCTGCACCTGCTTGCTCACCTGCCAGAGCGACCAGCGTTATGTCCAAGGCCTGTATGACTGCATCCCAGACAGGACGTTGAGTGGTGATACGCTCAGCAGCAACCTTATCAAAAGAGATCTCGGCCAGTCGCAAGGTGTGATCAAAGGTTGGTAGTCCGCTAATACTTAACCCATCGGCTTCGGCTTCGACTACAAACATAGACAATCCGTCAGATGTGCTGGCTGCCACCAATAACACATTTGCATTTTGCCCGTGTAAAACATAACTGGCGCTGCCGCTTAGAAGCCATTCATTGGTATTGCCCTTAGCAGAGACAGTCACTCCACCTTCAGTCCAGCAACCCGATTGACCTGTCAATGCGGCAGTCGCAATGCAGCTACCATCAGCAATTGCCGGCAGTAATTGACTGCTAACATCATCATTCTGCAGGGCATTGAGTAGCTCAGCTGCAAGTACGCCACTGGCGAGCAGGGGAGAGCACAATAGTGCAGCGCCAACTTCTTCCATGACGGTTTCAAGTTCTATCGGTCCGACACCCGCACCGCCCTGATCCTCGTTGATAATTAAACCGACAATACCCATCTCCGCCAGTTTATTCCATAAGACCGGATCAAAGCCGCTGGTGGTCTCCATGGTGGTACGCACAGCGCTCTCGTCACATTCATTGGTGAGTAGTTGGTGCACGGAATCGCGCAACGCTACCCGTTCCTCAAGAGAAAGTTTATTCACTTCAAAATTCCTGACAATTAGTAATGTAAAATTAACGTTTTGGTTAGCAATCTCATCCTGCTACCACTAATCAAATCACACTATAGCTAGCTTACTTCACGATACATGTATTGCGCTATGCCTGCTAGGTTGCCAGCCATCGGTATGGAATGCTAGTTGAATGGTGCAATCGTCACTGATTTGGGACAGACTACGGGACAGGACGAAAAATATTTCGACGCAAAATGATGGCCAAACAGGGCTACATACCAGGGGATGTAAATAGCATGGCAGATTGGGAAGACAGGATAGAGAAAGCCAACGAAACCTATAGTCGCTTTGTACCCGAGGCAAAACCGGAGCGTGTGCTCGCTTCGATGGAACGAAAGTTGGGTGCGTTAGGTACCTATGCGTTCACCGCGGTAGGGGAAATGTGGAGTCGCCCCCAACTCAGTCGTAGAGACCGTAGTTTAATGATCATTTCGGTTTTGGCAGCCCAAAGCCGGGACGAAGAACTGGTTGGACACACCAAGATTGGCTTGCGGCACGGTCTCTCTCGGGACGAGATTGAAGAAATAAACTTGCACATTGTGGCATATGCCGGCTTTCCTGCTGCCATGGCGGCCAGTCGGTACATGGATGAAGCATTTTGTCAGGCATTTGAGGTTGATAAAATTACCGACCGTCAGCCTGCAGATCATATAGGCGATGATGAGCGTATGAGCCGTGGGGCAGATGTGCGCAAAACCTTGACGGGAGGGCGTGCAAGCGAAGACCCACAGCAAGATTTGACAAATTTACGCGCACAACTTGGCGATCTTGGGGACTGGGCAATGAAATGGGCGTTTGGAGAAGTCTGGTCGAGACCACAGCTTTCCCGTCGGGATCGTTCACTGGTGGTGATAGCGATTATCACGGCCCTGGGCCAGGAAGCAGAACTTGCTTTTCATGTTCCGGGTGGCTTGAACCATGGACTCAAAGCGGAAGAAATTGAAGAGATGATGACCCACATGTGCCTTTACGTGGGCTTCCCTCGTGCAGTAGAAGGAATGCGTGCAGCTCGGCAGGCATTTAAAAAAGCTGCGGAGTAAGGGGTACTTCACTTTGACACCAGGAAATTCTGAATAGGTTTAAAGCCGTTTAAAAGCAGCGAATGCACAAAACCTTGGCAAAGGTTTACAGCCTGTATAGCTTATCAATGCGAAACGGTGATGAGAACAATAACAAAGGGGTAGCAAATGACCGGTATATTGGAAGGTAAAAGTGTCATCATTACCGGTGCCAGTTCTGGTATTGGTCGGGCAACAGCATTGGTTTTTGCCCGAGAAGGGGCGCGACTAACGCTAGCGGACGTAAGCAAAGAAGGCGGTCTTGAGACAGTAAAAATGGCCCAGGACCTGGGTGCTGAGGCAACCTTTATTGCAACAGATGTCTCGAAGTCAAAGGAGGTTGAAGCAATGACTGCCCATGCGGTAGCAACCTATGGCAGGCTTGATTGTGGGTTCAATAATGCTGGCATTGGTGGGCCAGGTAGGCTCACCCATGAATATCGAGAGGAAGAATGGAACCGGGTATTAGCCATTAATCTGACCGGTGTTTGGCTTTGTATGAAAGCACAAATCACGCAAATGTTAGAACAGGGCGATGGCGGTGCAATCGTCAATACTTCTTCGATTATGGGCCTGACGGGTGCCATTAGAGTTCCCGCTTATACTGCCGCAAAACACGGGGTTGCAGGTCTCACCAAGGCGGCCGCGTTAGAGTACGGTAGCAAAGGTATTCGCGTTAACGCAGTATGCCCTGCGCCAGTATATACGCCCTTGTTGAATCAGGCTTTTGTTAAAAGGCCTGATATCGAAGAAAGATATAAGCGCTCAGATCCGATGAAACGCATCGGCGAACCAGAAGAAGTAGGGGAAGCCGTTGCTTGGCTTTGTTCTGATCGGGCATCCTATATGAATGGGCATCCAATGCCTGTTGATGGTGGCTATATGGCCCAGTAACAGAGCCGCCGCCGGTACTGCCAAGTTAAATCGCAATGCGCGATAATTGCCAGATGAATAATTCGAAAATGTATAAGAGATATCGCTTCCCTCCTGAAATCATCCAATACGCTGTGTGGCTCGACTTTCGATTTAACTTAAGCCATCGCGACATCGAGGACTTATTGGCTCAACGCGGAATTATCGTCACTCATGAATCAATTCACTTGTAGTAGTCGCGACTTAATCTGACAGTTACCAGTTTTGAGTCGAGTGACTGTCAGGTCAAGTTTAAGTGATCAATTTTTCCTTCTAAATTTTTTTGCCGTCTTC
>JAHRWB010000135.1 GCA_019090385.1 Pseudomonadales bacterium
ACTGGGTAGATCGGATTCTCGAATATTGGCTTACAGAGTATAAAATCGATGGTTTCCGCTTTGATCTTTCTAAAGGATTTCCATTAGTCACAACTAAAAAATTACACTTACGTTCAATTATTCATGAGCTTCTTTGGTTTTTAGATGGTGATACAAATATAAAATATCTTCAGGATAACAAAGTACGAATTTGGGATGATTGGGCGGATGAGAATGGAGACCTGGGTCCAGTGTATGGTTCCCAGTGGCGTTCGTGGCCAACGCCGGACGGTTATCATATAGATCAAATTGCTTCAGTAATAAAAGATATTCGAGAGAATCCGGATTCTCGGCGATTGATAGTAAGTGCTTGGAATGTATCTGAGGTGCAGTCCATGGCGCTGCCACCCTGCCATGCACTATTTCAGTTTTACGTAGCCGACGGCAAATTATCTTGCCAGTTGTACCAGCGTAGTGCAGATATTTTTCTGGGTGTCCCGTTTAATATTGCATCATATGCGCTGTTGACCATGATGATTGCGCAGATCACAGGTCTTAAGCCAGGTGAGTTTATTCACACCTTAGGCGATGCGCACCTATACAGTAACCATATTCAACAGGCTGATCTGCAATTAACGCGCCCCCCCGGGCCATTGCCAAAGATGATTCTGAATTCAGCAGTCTCTTGCCTGGAAGACTTTCGATACGAAGATTTTGCGTTGGTAGACTATGTTAGCGCGCCGGCGATTAGTGCGCCGATAGCCGTTTAAAGATGGGTACTCAGAAAACAGCAGCTTCAGAGCCAGAAATTCCCGTATCATTAATCTGGGCCATGACGACTAATCGCGTTATTGGCCGTGACAATGGATTACCCTGGCAACTGAAAACTGATATGCAATTTTTTATAGATTCTACCCGGGGAAAACCGGTAATTATGGGGCGCAAACAGTTCGATTCTATGCCTAAGGCGCTGCCCAGAAGATTGAATATTGTGATCACACGCAATTCACGCTTAAAACGTGCCGGCGCAACGATAGTGCCTGATCTACAGAAAGCAATTGCTGTTGCACGCAGGTCCTTGGTTGGTACATCGGTTGAGCAATGTGAAATTATGGTGATTGGTGGTGCAGAAATTTATGCCTTAGCGTTGCCGATCGCGGATCGATTGTACATGACAGAAATTGATGCAGTGCTAGAGGGTGATACATACTTCCCGGAATTTCATTTGGGAGATTGGAGCGAAAGCTCTAGTAAAAATTATTTGCGTGATGATAAAAATGAATACAATTTTAGAATCCGACGCTTAGATCGGGTTAGTAAAAAAACTCAGTTTTTAAGTGCGCAAGATGCGAGTTCGTCAAATGAGTAAGGTTGGTATTTGCGTTAATCCAATGTCTGGACGAGATGTCAGGCGTTTGGCTGCCCGCGCTTCAAACATGACTCACGAAATGAAACGTGACATGGTTGCTCGTATAGCGGTAGGGGCTGATGCGGTAGGCGTAGGCGAAATTTACATCGCCCAAGAGCCATTTAATATTTCCAATCGTGCTATTGAGCATTTGAATTTAAAAGCGCAGATACATACGGTTAAAATTCCCATAACCCACTCTGCCTTGGATACTGAGAAGATAATAGAGAGCTTCGTTAAGGCTGGTTGTACCACTATCGTTTCCATTGGTGGAGACGGCACTAATCGAGCGATTATCAGAAAGTGTCGTGACATTACCTTGGTACCTCTTTCAACGGGCACCAATAACGTCTTTCCACAATTACTGGAAGCTACAACTGCAGGAATGGTGGCCGCCATAGCTGCCGGCCTGGGTAAGACCGACAAGGATTTACTTTGTCAGCGCTGCAAGGTGATAGATATCCACATGGATGCTGTAAGTGATATTACTCTTATAGATGCGGTGTTATTAAAAAATGACCATGTGGGTAATCTCTTGCCATTTGATGCCAAATGTATAGACCGCATTCTTTTGACCAGGGCTGAGCCCGATGCCATTGGAATGTCTCCCATTGGGGGCTATAAAAGGCGGGTTGAAGCGGGAGACGATAGTGGCTTGTTGGTACAGATGGGTGGTGAAAATCCATTTTCCGTTCCCTTGTCCCCGGGTCTATTTGATAGTGTTTCGGTCTCTGAAACGCAGCTGATCGCATTTGATCAGGAAGTGATATTTGCCGGGCCGGGCGTGCTGGCCCTGGATGGTGACCGTGATTACCGGATTGCAGCCAATAGTTCTGCACGTATGAAAATCTCCCGTACAGGACCAGAAATTATGGACGTTCGGGCTACCATGCAGTATGCCGTTGAGAAAGGTATAATCGGCGCTTGAGTTCAGCAGATTATCAAGGGTGTTTATGATTGTTAAGCCACGTATTAGAGGTTTTATTTGTACCACAGCACATCCACTGGGTTGTGCTGCCAGCGTTCAAGCTCAGGTTAAGCATGTAAAAACTGTTGCCAATCCAGGGACTGGACCCCAGAAGGTTTTGGTATTGGGGGCCTCTGGAGGATATGGTTTGGCATCTCGTATTGTCAGTGCCTTTGGTTGCGGGGCAAGTACGCTGGGTGTTTCCTTTGAAAAACCCCCTTCTGAAAAAAAGACCGCTACTGCTGGTTGGTACAATAATCTGGCTTTCGAATCGCAAGCACATGCGGATGGCATGTATGCTACAAGCATAGATGGTGATGCATTTTCTGATGAAATCAAACAGCAAGTTATCGATACTATCAAAGCAGATTTAGGCCAAATTGATCTGTTGGTTTACAGTCTTGCATCGCCCGTCAGACAGCATCCACGCACAGGAATACTGCACCGCTCAGCTATCAAGCCTTTGGGCGACGATGTATGTGTGCAATCCCTGAATGTTGATAAAGGGTTAGTGCATGAAGTTGTGCTTAAACCTGCAGATGAAGAGGAAACAGCTAACACTGTCTCGGTAATGGGAGGGGAAGACTGGGAATACTGGATAGATGCATTATTGGATGCCGGCGTTTTGGCTGAAGGGTTTAAAACTATAGCGTATACCTATATCGGTAGTGAGTTGACTTGGCCTATTTATTGGCACGCAACGCTTGGGAAAGCGAAGGAAGATCTGGATCGGGCCGCAGGCACAATTGATAAATCGTTGGCGTCTGTGAATGGGTCCTGCCAGGTGGTTGTGTTAAAGGCGGTAGTTACCCAGGCAAGTTCTGCAATACCGGTGGTGCCTTTGTACAACTCTTTGCTGTTTCGTGTCATGAAGAATGCCGGGGTGCACGAGGATTGTATCACGCATATCAGTCGGCTATTTTTTACTCAGCTCTATTCTGACGATCAGCGGCTGGATGAGGTGGGACGTATTCGTATGGATGATATGGAGCTACAAGCTGACGTGCAGAATGAAGTGAAAAGGCTTTGGGGTATTGTTAGTAGTGAAAATATTAACGAACTTGCTGATCTCGAAGGATATCGGTCAGATTTTTTGAAAATATTTGGTTTTGGCCTGCCTGGTGTCGATTATAAAGCTAACGTTGATCACTTAATGCAAAGTTAGCGTAGTCTGAGGCTTTCTGGTATTGATGGCTCTTACTAATAGAGCTGAAGGCTTTTATATTTTGGGCTGAAGGCTGTTATTAATTCAGGCTGAAGGCTCTTATCAATCCAGGCTGAAGGCTCCTAATTTTCTGGCTCATGTTAGTGGATAATTTCCGCCATGCAGCCTAGAAATCTTTACCAGCGATCGCGTTTGCCAAGGCATGTAGCCTATTTTTTTCTGGCTCTGATCATCTTGTCTGTAGCTGTCAATAAAGCGCTGCTTATTTTTTTTGGTGTTATGTATTGCTTGGTTTTTCCGCTGGGCATGGACTATGCACTACGTTTGCTAGATGGTCGGGGCAAACTGATATTTATACCTTTGCTGGTAGAAAATTTACTTACTGCGCTCTTAACCGGAATCTTGAGCCTTCCTCCAATCGCTTGTCTTGCAGTATTCACAGTTTTATTAAGCGGGCATGCTTCCCAGTGGGGGTGTAAATGGGTTTGTTCAGTTGTATTTACAATAGTGACCGGATGGATAATGGGTTTTTTGTTATCACCCGTTGATGAACTGAATGCGAGCCATTTTTGGCTGACCTGGATATTGAGTGCCACGATGATATTGGGCTTTACCACAATGTTTAGCGCTTTGGGCTTTTGGCAGACAATGCGCATGTACAGGCAACGTCAGCACCTGGATGAAAAGTCCAGAGAGCTGGCTGTGATCAATACAAAGCTGGCGAAATACCTGGCACCACAGGTTTACATGCGATTATTTTCTAATAAGGAAGGTAATATACCGCTGTCCCGAAAATGGTTAACAGTCTGCTTTATTGATCTGGTTGGTTTTACTGCACTAACCAACAGTTTGTCCCCAGAAGAGCTGGCTCAGATATTAAATGATTTCATGTCCAAGATGGCACAGCTGACCGCAGACTATCAGGGTACTATCGATAAGTTTGTCGGTGATGGTTTGTTAGTGTTTTTTGGTGACGCGCAAAATAGTAATCGCCATGATGACGCGCTGCGAGGGCTTGAGTTGGGCAAGGCCGCTCAAAAGGCAATGCTGGAGTTGAGTAGTGTATGGAATTCTTATGGTGTAAGTCGGCGCATTGGGGTGCGAGTGGGAATTGCCTCTGGTTTCTGTACGGTAGGGGATTTTGGGCAAGGTACGCGATTGGATTATACGGTGCTTGGCTCGGCAGTGAATTTGGCCAGTCGCCTGCAGCATTTGTTAGCTGATGAAGGTATTGTTATTTCCGATGTGACTCGGCTTTTGATAAACGAAAATGAACAATTTAATGTAGTTCGAGGGGCCGAATTAAAGGATTTTCCTCGACAATTGGCATATATCCTAGCCTGAGTATGCTGTTGATCGGGGCATCATCCTCTCGTGCTGTCGAAGTATATTGACCTGGGGTAAAGTGCTGTACACACTTGCTCCCGTAGCAGGTCTCGGTGGCTTCATTGTATTCGCACTGTAGGTACTGTTCTCGCGCCAGTCTAGAGCCTGGCAGGCAAGTAAAATAGAAAACAGGTGTGTTTATGCGAAATATTCTAATTCCGGTGTACATGTGCCTGATGCTTATTGGTTTGTGCTCTGTTCAGGTGGTTTTGGCGAATCCACCCCTGCCTTATGATGAGGCAGCAGATGCTCAAGCAGAGATTGATGCTGGTTTTTTGCGTGCGCAAGCGGAAGAAAAATTGTTACTGATTACCTTTGGTGCTAACTGGTGTTCTGACTGCCGGGCTTTTGATAAGGTAATTTCTGAGCCAGAATTGGCGTCCGTCATTAGCAAGCGGTATGTCTTGGTAAAAGTTGATGTGGGTAATTGGGATAAGAATACAGAGATTGTGGAGCGCTTCGGTAATCCTATCGCCGGGGGTATTCCTGCTGTCGTACTTCTGGATGCCCTGGCACATCCACTGTTTGTAACCAAAGAGGGGCAACTGGCCTCCGCGCGCAGTATGGACAGGGCACAGTTTGCACTTTTTTTCGAAGAATTAGCTAGGCTAAAATATGTTGACCCCCAGCTATCTCAATCAGAGCTATCTCAATCAGAGC